>NZ_CP014168.1:3517500-3622500 GCF_001717955.1 Sphingomonas panacis | reverse complement strand
GCATACAGGCGATGAAGGACGTGGCACGCTGCGATAAGCTGCGGTGAGGTGTGAGCAACCTTTGACCCGCAGATTTCCGAATGGGGAAACCCACCCATCCCGTTTAACTCTGCTGCGATGCAAATCGCAGTTGGGCTAAATGGAGTGCGGTATCATGAGACTGAATACATAGGTTTCGTGAAGCGAACCCGGCGAACTGAAACATCTCAGTAGCTGGAGGAAAAGACATCAACCGAGATTCCGTTAGTAGTGGCGAGCGAACGCGGACCAGGCCAGTGCCTGATATTCAACTAGCAGAACACTTTGGAAAGAGTGGCCATAGCGGGTGACAGCCCCGTATGCGAAAGTGAGATATCGGGACATGAGTAGGGCGGGACACGTGTAATCCTGTCTGAACATAGGGGGACCACCCTCTAAGCCTAAATACTCGTATGCGACCGATAGTGAACTAGTACCGTGAGGGAAAGGTGAAAAGCACCCCGATGAGGGGAGTGAAACAGTACCTGAAACGGATTGCCTACAAGCAGTTGGAGGGGTCTTGAGCCCTGACAGCGTACCTCTTGCATAATGGGTCTGTGACTTAATGTACCAAGCAAGCTTAAGCCGTTAGGTGTAGGCGCAGCGAAAGCGAGTCTGAATAGGGCGACAGAGTTTGGTGTATTAGACCCGAAACCCGGCGATCTAGGCATGACCAGGATGAAGGTGCGGTAACACGCACTGGAGGTCCGAACCGATTAACGTTGAAAAGTTACCGGATGAGTTGTGTTTAGGGGTGAAAGGCCAATCAAGCCGGGAAATAGCTGGTTCTCCGCGAAAACTATTGAGGTAGTGCCTCGGATGGACACCCTAGGGGGTAGAGCACTGGATGGATGCGGGGGTCGCGAGACCTACCAACTCTAACCAAACTCCGAATACCTAGGAGTGATATCCGGGAGACAGACGGCGGGTGCTAAGGTCCGTCGTCAAAAGGGAAACAGCCCTGACCTACAGCTAAGGTCCCCAAGTCATCACTAAGTGGGAAAGCATGTGGAACTTCCAAAACAACCAGGAGGTTGGCTTAGAAGCAGCCATCCTTTAAAGAAAGCGTAACAGCTCACTGGTCTAAACAAGAGGTTCTGCGGCGAAGATGTAACGGGGCTAAAGTGATGCACCGAAGCTTAGGGTGTGGATTTATCCACGCGGTAGCGGAGCGTTCCGTACGCCTGTGAAGCGGTCTGGTAATGGGCCGTGGAGGTATCGGAAGTGCGAATGCAGACATGAGTAGCGATAAAGAGGGTGAGATGCCCTCTCGCCGAAAGACCAAGGGTTCCTGCGCAAGGCTAATCCGCGCAGGGTGAGCCGGCCCCTAAGACGAGCCCGAAGGGGGTAGTCGATGGGAACCACGTTAATATTCGTGGGCCTGGTGGTGTGTGACGGATCTCGTGTGTTGTTCTCCCTTATTGGATTGGGAGGGCTTCGAAGAGGTTCCAGGAAATAGCCCCACCGTATAGACCGTACCCGAAACCGACACAGGTGGTCAGGTAGAGTATACCAAGGCGCTTGAGAGAAGTGTCCTGAAGGAACTCGGCAAATTGCCTCCGTACCTTCGGAAGAAGGAGGCCCTCACATTGCGCAAGCATTATGAGGGGGCACAGGCCAGGGGGTAGCGACTGTTTAGCAAAAACACAGGGCTCTGCTAAGTCGGCTTCAAGACGACGTATAGGGCCTGACGCCTGCCCGGTGCCTGAAGGTTAAGTGGAGGAGTGCAAGCTCTGAAATGAAGCCCAGGTAAACGGCGGCCGTAACTATAACGGTCCTAAGGTAGCGAAATTCCTTGTCGGGTAAGTTCCGACCTGCACGAATGGCGTAACGACTTCCCCACTGTCTCCAGGACATGCTCAGCGAAATTGAATTCCCCGTGAAGATGCGGGGTTCCCGCGGTTAGACGGAAAGACCCCGTGCACCTTTACTGCAGCTTCAGAGTGGCATTAGGAAAGAACTGTGTAGCATAGGTGGGAGGCTTTGAAGCATCGGCGCCAGCTGATGTGGAGCCATAGGTGAAATACCACCCTGTTGTTTTCTGATGTCTAACCTCGATCCATGAAACTGGATCAGGGACCCTCTGTGGCGGGTAGTTTGACTGGGGCGGTCGCCTCCTAAAGAGTAACGGAGGCGCGCGATGGTGGGCTCAGGACGGTTGGAAACCGTCTGTTAGAGTGCAATGGCATAAGCCCGCCTGACTGCGAGACTGACAAGTCGAGCAGAGACGAAAGTCGGTCATAGTGATCCGGTGGTCCCTCGTGGAAGGGCCATCGCTCAACGGATAAAAGGTACGCCGGGGATAACAGGCTGATAACCCCCAAGAGCTCATATCGACGGGGTTGTTTGGCACCTCGATGTCGGCTCATCACATCCTGGGGCTGGAGCAGGTCCCAAGGGTTTGGCTGTTCGCCAATTAAAGTGGTACGTGAGCTGGGTTCAGAACGTCGCGAGACAGTTTGGTCCCTATCTGCCGTGGGCGTCGAAATTTGAGAGGAGTTGACCCTAGTACGAGAGGACCGGGTTGAACATACCTCTGGTGTACCTGTCGTTCCGCCAGGAGCGCAGCAGGGTAGCTATGTATGGACGGGATAACCGCTGAAAGCATCTAAGCGGGAAGCCTCCCTCGAGATAAGATTTCATAGAGCCGTGAAAGACCATCACGTTGATAGATCGGATGTAGAAGTGCGGTAACGCATGGAGCTAACCGATACTAATTGCTCTATTCGCGCTTGAGAGTCCCGCCATCAATGACAATCCTGGGCGGGTCCCATCAAAGTATCACTTTGATGGGTGCCCGGTGACCAGCATGTGTCAAAGACGCGCGGATGATCATTTGCAACGCCTGATACAAACATACCTTCACAGCACGTGCACGATTTTAAACCCGATCACAGCTTGCGCACCGGCTCCATTGCCTGGTGGCTATAGCGTCTGTGCCCCACCCGATCCCATCCCGAACTCGGCCGTGAAACCAGACTGCGCCAATGGTACTATCGCTTAAGCGATGGAAGAGTAGGTCGTCGCCAGGCATTGAAGCCTGTGCGCAAGCTCAAAATCGGATCAGAACCCATTCACATGTCTCATACCCCGCCCAACAGCGGGGACACCTTGGCGCGGGGTGGAGCAGCCCGGTAGCTCGTCAGGCTCATAACCTGAAGGTCACAGGTTCAAATCCTGTCCCCGCAACCAGTTTCGACGACACTCCCAACCCCGCAGCTCCCGCTGTGGGGCTGTCGTCGTTTTTACGGCTTCCGCCGGCGCCCAGCCATTGGAGGATCGCCCCGAACTCGCCGTGCAGCGTGATGTTGATCTCGCCGCGTTTTGCGCCAGGCGTCAGCGTCACGCGCTTGATCAGCGAGCGGATCGCTTCCGCCGCTTCGTCGCGGTCTTGCGGGCGGTTCAGAGCGTCGGCCAGCCGCTCGACCTTTTTTGCGTAGATATTGGCGATGTTTGGATGGATGTCGGGCGTGTCCGCCGGCACCTCGGCCATCGTGGCCCTCAAGACCTCTTCGTTCGCTTCAAGGTCGAGCAACCGGTCCATCAGCGTCTTGCTGAACCGGCCGTCTTCGATCGCTGCGACAATGTCTGCCTTCGCTCGGTCAATCTTCGCGAGCGCAGCCACCGCTGCGCCCTGCGCCGCGCGCCGCTCATAGTTCAGGCGATTGGTCTCGTCGACATAGCCACGGATGGCTTCGCCGACCATGTCGGGCGCCATCAGTCGATCCTTCAGGCCGGCGACGACGCGCTCCTCCACCGATACGCGCGTGATGGTGTGGCCGTTGCCACAGGCGCGGGTATCGTTGTGGGTGGAGCACGCGAACCGGCCCTGACCGCGTAGCGTGTACGGCCCACCACACACACCGCAGTGGAGCAGGCCGGATAGCAGCGATTTTGGTCGAACGGTGTTGCGCAGGCTGATCGCCTTGCGAGTGGCCTCGATCGGCCCGGCATATTGGATGGCGATGCTTGCCTGGCGTGTCTTGGCGGCGTCCCATAGCGCGTCGTCGAGGATGCGCAGCTCGGGCACTTCGGTGATGATCCATTCTTCGACCGGATTGATCCGGCTGACGCGCTTGCCGGTGCGCGGATCCTTCACATAGCGCTGCCGGTTCCAGACGAGGCGGCCGACATACAGCTCGTTGTTGAGGAAGCCGGTCCCACGTTTGACGTGACCGCGCAGCGTGCCATCGGTCCACAATTGGCCTTCCGGACCGGGAATGCCTTCCGCGTTGAGACGGCGCGCGATCATCTGCGGGCTGACCCCGTTGCCGAATTCGCGGAACACGCGGCGCACGATCTCGGCCTGCGGCTCATTGATGCTGCGCTCGCCGCGGATCGGTTCGCCGTCGCCGTCGAGGCGCTTCATGACATCATAGCCGTAGCACAGGCCGCCACCGGCTTTGCCCTTCTCGATCCGGCCGCGCATGCCGCGATGGGTCTTCTTGGCGAGGTCCTTCAGGAACAGCGCGTTCATCGTGCCCTTGAGGCCGACGTGAAGCTCGCTGATCTCGCCTTCGGCGAGCGTGACCAAAGCGACGCCGATGAACTGGAGATGCTTGTAGAGTGTCGCGACATCGGCCTGATCGCGGCTGACCCGGTCGAGCGCCTCGGCGAGGATGACGTCGAAGCGACCGGCCTGTGCATCCTGTAGCAACTGCTGGATGCCTGGACGCAACGTGATGCTCGAGCCCGAGATCGCGGCGTCCTTATAGGTGCCGACCACCCGCCAGTTATCGCGGGCCGCCTGATCGCGGCAAATCCGAAGCTGGTCGTCGATCGACGACGCACTCTGCTGATCCGACGAATAGCGGGCGTACAGGGCAACGCGGGTCATGGCTCGTCTCCAAACAAGGTCACCCCGGTTGACGACACAGAGCCGTTTTACCCTCTATTTTTATTTTGGTCATCGCCGTCGTGGAGGTCTCGGGCGATCTGTCTGCCGAGCAACCGCGCGATGCGGGATACGGGTGGCGACGCCGGAGAAGGGGCAGGGGAAGGCAGGCGTGCGCCATTGCCCGCCGCAGGGTCACGGGAATCCGATCTCATGACGGTTCCTCCGGTCCGCTGACTGCCGAGATCAGGCGCGTCTTACCCTGATTGGCGGCCAGCCGCCGCCCAACCTGATCCATGAATGCGCGGTAGCGCCGCAGCCCCAACTGCGCTGTCTCCGGATCGAACGCCGGTTGGTGGGCAAGCATTGTCATCTGATGCTGGACGAAGAAATCGAACACCTCAGCCATGATGTTGAGCGTCGTATCGCTGCGCTGCTGAAGGCGTTGCAGGCGGTCCAGTCGCGGCGCAAAGCGATCGTCGAGTTCGTTCACGGCCTTGCGGTCGAACCATGCGCGCAAGGCGTCGCTCAGGATCGCGGTTTTCGAGTTGCCCGGCTTCGCCGACAGCGCGTCCAGCTTCGCCGACAGGTCGTCGGGCAGGTAGAACTGGTGGCGGGTTTTGCTGGTCCTCATGGCCGCGATAATGCGCCTGATGCCCCGCCGCCCGAAGGGTGCTGTTAGGCGCTACGCGGCTCAATAACGTCGGGTTCGCCGCAACCTGTCATTCCCGCTCCATGAGCAGACTGGCAGCAGTGCCCACATAGGCTGGCAGCAGCCGACCAGCTCAAGCCAGTCCCCGGTCGAGGATTGAATGTCGGCTCACGCCGAAGCCTGTCAATCGCGTGAAATCCACCAGCCGGACAAGCTGTACGCCATTTGTCGCCGCTCACAAGATCAATTTGACCTCCCCAAAGTCGCCGCTCGGGTTGGAAAGGGGACAGTTCTTCCCAGTATAAAATGATTTTATCAATGGGCTTCAACAATCATCGCGTTTGCAACTGGATGGAGCTCGTTATGATGATTAGTTTTTCCGTGCCTTGAGCCTGCTCAGCTATGCCACGGTCGTTTATACGCTGTCACCATGCGCTCTGAATTCGTAACTGCTCAGGTGGTTGGCCAAAGGGGCTTGCGCGGAGCGGCGGTGGGTGATTCAAGCTTCGGATGGCGCCACCCCCGCTTCATGTTCTGACCGAAGGCGAGAAGAACGAACTGCTGCTTGCGCAGCACGAGATGATCGAGCGGATGGCGGCGCGGATTTCCGAGCTTGAGGCGCTGGTGGGCAGGCCGCGCAAGACGTCGAACAATTCGCATATTCCGCCGTCGAAGGATGGGTTTGGCCGTGGCAAGGGGCGGCGCAAGGCGTCGTCAGGCAAGCGCCCGCCACGCGAGGGGAAGTCGCGGCCTTTGGCGGATACGCCGGACAAAACCGAGCGCGTCATGGCCGATGCCTGTGGTCATTGCGGGACCGATGTGTCGGACGGGGCCCAGCGTTGCCGGCATCGCTACGACCATTTCGATCTGCCGCCGATCGCGCCGATCGTGACCCGGGTGGAGCTTTTCGGTGGTCGCTGCCGGGGCTGCGGCCGACGCTACCGCGCCGAAGCGCCGGCAGGCATGGCGCCTGGCACGCCATTTGGCCCGGGGATCCGGTCGCTGCTGACCTATCTGCACCATAGCCATCATGTCAGCTTCGAGCGGCTGTCGCGGATCGCCGCCGAACTGTTCGGGCTTGTCATTTCCGAGGGCGCCATTGCCAATATCTTCCGGCGCATGGGCCAGGACATGGCAGCTGCCACCAAGGCGATCGGCGACAAGCTGCTCTCAGCCCGGATCATCGCTTCGGATGAGACAACGACCCGGACCAATGGCATCACCCAGTGGCAATGGGTGTTCATCTCGGACAAGGCGGTCCTGCACAAGATCGCCCCACGCCGGGCCCGCAGCGTTGCCGAGGAGGTACTCGGCGATCACCAGCCCGACGTGTGGGTGTCAGATCGCTATGCCGGGCAGCAGGAACTGGGCAAGGCGCATCAGGTCTGCCTCGCTCATGTGCTGCGCGACGTCCAATATGCCATCGACTGTGGCGACACGATCTTCGCCCCGAAAATCCGCGATCACCTCAGGTGGGCGATCCGGGTCGGCAAGCGACGACACGAGCTCAAGTCCTCCACCCTGGCAAGCTACGCCGCCAAGGCCGACACGAAACTTCTCAACTGATGCGCGCACCGGTCGTCCATCCCGCTGGCAAGATCCTGCTCAGGCAGATCAAGGCCTGGAGGACGAAGTTCTTCGTGTTCCTCACCAACCGCGATGTGCCCGCCACCAACAACATCTCGGAACGCGAAATCCGACCCTCCGTCGTGTTCCGAAAGGTCACCAACGGCTTCCGGTCCGACTGGGGTGCCCAGATCCACGCCGGATATCGCTCCGTCACCGGAACTGCGCGGCTCACAGGACAATCTGCCCTCGGCGCCATCCGCGACCTCGTCGACGGCACCTTCGCCGTCGCCTGAGCACCACAACACTCACCAACCAGGTGAGCAGTTACCTGAATTCGGCCTTCAGATCCGACGATGCTTTAGTTCGTTGCGCGCCAGCCGCAGGATACCTTCGACGAAATCAAACTCGTCCGCCGGGAACCAGATCGGCGTCACGCCAATACGCAGCAGGTATTCGTTGCGGGCGATCAGTGCTGTTTCGTCGCCGGGGCATTGCTCAATGGAAAAGTGCTGCGGCAGGTCCGCGCTGTCTGCCCTTGCCTTGATCTTGATCGCCTCGAACACGCGGACGGTTCGGTCCTGATTGAGGCCGCAGCCGAGAAACAACAGGCTACTGTTGCGGAAGTAGTAGTCGAGCGCCTGCGGGATCGGCAGGGCAAGGTCGATGGCGTCTGCGCCATAGGCGGCGTCATATTGCCCCTTGCTCAGGATGCACCCACCGGGGGCACCGACATTGCCGTGCAGTTTGATGACCGTTACTTTATCGGCGTCGGGCAGTTGGGAGATCGTAGCGGGGGTCAGCACTTCCACCGCCTTGCCGCCGCCCAAATCGAACGATTGTTCGATCAGGCGATCATAGTTGGTGGTTATCAGGGTATCCGGAAACAGCTCAGCCACCAGATAGTCGGCTGGAGGGATGATGCCATTTTTGGCGAAAGCGTCACGCAGTTCCTGTGCAAAGACGTCATCGCCGCGCTGCTGTTCGATCTGATCGACGATCTCTTCATAGAGACCTTGGGCTAGCAGGTCTTCGACAGCGGCAGGGGCCATGCCTGCCGTCTTTCCTTGCTGGCGCAGATGATCCTTCCATGTCGGAAAGCCACCCGGCGCGGACAGGCCTGCGCCGACGAAGGGCACAACGTCGCCCGATGCCATCCGATCGCAGAGTTGGTCGAACCGCGCCGCGTTCCGCTCCGACCAATGGGTATCGCCGCGAAGCTCTTGGAGGGCATCGGCGCTCAGCCATTCGTTGCGACGGTCGAGCCGGAACCCTTCGAGAGTCGCAGTATAGGCCCCCCGGTCACCTGCGAAGAACGCTTTGCTGGGATTGGCCAGACCTTCGACCAGCGCTTGCACGCGTAGCTGAGCGCCCTCTGGGCTATCGAACCATTCGTTGAAGTCGGCGAAATCCTCATACTTGCGATGACCATCTTCATCGCACCAGATTTTAGGGGCTGTGGGAGCGGTCGCCATTGCCCTAAGCCACCGACCGTTCCGTAATAGCGTCGGTGAGGTATTTTTGGGTTGAGGCGGCGTCGGTGATGCTGGCGTTCAGGGCGTCGCACAGCGCCATGAGTTCATCCACCTTGGCAACAATGCGTTTCTGTTCGGCCGCCGGAGGCACGGGTGTTGCAGCTAGGCGAATCAAGCCGATATTGAGCGTGGGCTGTGCAAGAGTTCGTGTGTCGCCAGTGAAGCTGCTTTGCATGAAATCGCTTTGCAGCAGCCACAGAACATATGACCGGTCCATCAGTGGTGATGGAACAATGCGGCAGATCGCTCGGGCTATGTTTGCGCCCGCCCAACTTGCGGGCGCCACGCCAAGCTTTCCGATACTACCAACAACGCCCATTAAAATCTCTCCGCCTCGAAGACGAGTGCGGGGAAATTGGGCATCTACTTCGGCGCTAATCGACTTTTCTGGCAGTGGAGCCGGATCAGTAATCGACAGGTCAGCAATCCGAACAAATGGGATGCCATCTGGCTGATCTGCTCCTGGAACAAGGACGCCGTATGCAATTGGAAATTTAGGTTCAATCAAGTTATCGAAGCGCTCCCAGCACCAACCTTTCGGCAAGTTGAAGGGATGGTCGGCATCGGCGATGGTAGAATGTGGTTTCTGCTTTGCGCCACGGTCCACGCCAGACTTTTTGACGGCCTTCAACATCGCCGCTGCCGGTTCATCGGTCGCCACTTGCGGCACCAACTTGCCACGCACGGCAAGTTCGAGAACCGTCTGCTTCAAAGCATTGACGCTGGATTCGGTGGTGAAAAGGGTGTCGAAATGGGCCTCCAGCCGCGCCCAATTGGTGGCGAGGTCGGCGGCGTCGGTGCTGGCGGACAGTGTGGCGAGCAGGGCTTCGACCAGCGCCTGATGGGCGGCCATCGCCGCCGCGCTCTCCGCCTCCAACGCATCGCACAGAGCCATGAGTTCATCGACCTTGGCTACGATGCGCTGCTGTTCAGCAAATGGTGGAAGCGGGATCAAAAAAGGAGCAGCATTTGCGACAGTTACTTGGGGCTGCGCAGAACCAGAAACCATTGATGATTTGTTCATTCCGGAGAGGAAGTAATAGTAGCATCGTAAATTTGTTAAATCATCCCTGTAAAAATCACAAATTATTGAATTATTTGTGATGTAGCATTCAGGTGGACTGATATTTGGCTTCCCACTGTATGCTCCACGACAAGAAATAAGTAACTTCGGTTCGGAATAATGAAATTCGGAGAATCGGCCGATCACTCCATTCGCACCGAAAACGGGATAGCCGTGATCAAGTAAGCACTTGGTCGGTAGGTTTTTCCCATACGGAAGATCACATATGGAGCCGAGTTTGACCCAGGCCCAAGAGTCGGGAAGTAAAAACGGGCCTACTTCGCTTTGTGCCGCGTCACGCTTGGATGATTTCGCGGCGGCGCTTTGAGATATTTTTTGAATCAGTTTCGACGCAGGCTCATCTGAATCATCTTGCCCTACCAACTTTCCGCGCACAGCAAGATCAAGGATTAGCGCCCGCAACCGACCAATGCCATAGAGGCTGACGCGCTTGCCCCCACCTCGCCCAGCACCAGATTTGCGCTCAACCGCCGTCGTCCAAATATCCAGATTGTCGCTGACCAGCGACGCAATATCGACTGTCATGCGTCGCCCGCCAGCGCATCGGACAAGATGGCCTTCAACTGGTCACGAAGCGACTGGATGCCCGCCTGCTGCGCCGCATAGCGCGCCAGCAACTCATCGGGGTCATGGCTTTCCCGGTCTGCGATGTGCGGGTTCTTGAGGTCCAGATTATAGCCGCGTGCGGCCACATCCTCTGCGCTGATCTTCCACGCCTGTTCGGTTTCGCGGCGATGCTTGAAGCCATTCGCCTCATCGCCCCACCATTCGCGTTCGGGTTGAAACTCCTCGAACTGCATCGGCCGGGTCTTGTTGTAGCTGGTGACACCCGGCGGATAGGGGTGTTCGTAGAACCACGTCTGTTTGGTCGGGGTGCCCTTGGTGAAGAACAGGATATTGGTCTTGATGCCCGTGTAGGGGTTGAACACGCCATTGGGCAGGCGGACGATGGTGTGCAAATTGCACTCCTCAATCAGGCTCTGCTTGAGCGTGTTCTTGACGCCTTCACCAAAGAAGAAGCCATCGGGCAGCACCACCGCCGCGCGGCCACCGTGCTTCAACAGCTTGATAATCAGCGCCATGAACAAATCGGCGGTTTCGCGGGTGCGAAGATTGGAGGGGAAATTCCCCTCGATGCCGTCCTGCTCCATGCCGCCAAAGGGCGGGTTGGTGGCGATCACGGGCACGCGGTCGCGCTCGCCATAGTCGCGATAGGGCTTTTCGAGCGTGTTGCCGTGGATGATGCTGGATGGGGTGTCGATGCCGTGCAGGATCATGTTGGTGACGCACAGCATATGCGGTAGCGCCTTTTTCTCGACGCCACGGATGGTCGATTGCAGCAACACCTCATCGTCCGGCGATTTCACGAACTGCCGCTTGTAGTCGATGGTGCAGGCAAGAAAGCCGCCTGTGCCGCAGGCGGGATCGAACACCACCTCGCCAAGCTGGGGTGCCAGCCGGTCGATGATGAACTTGGTTAGGGCGCGAGGGGTGTAAAACTCGCCCGCGTTGCCCGCGCTCTGAAGGTCTTTCAGAATCTGCTCATAGATCGCGCCGAAGGTGTGGCGGTCATGGGTGCTGTTGAAGTCGATTCCGTTGATTTTGTTGACCACCTGCCGCATCAACGTGCCGGATTTCATGTAGTTGTAAGTATCCTCGAACACATCGCGGATGACCTGCGCGCGCTTGCCCACATCGCCGATGGTGGGAAGCTGGGTTTTGAGGGTGACGAACAGCTCTTCCACGAACTTAACCAGCGCATCGCCGGTGATGCCTTCGCGGTCCTGCGCCCAATTGCGCCAGCGAAATCGATCGGGGATAGGGGAGGTGAAACCGTCCTCGGTTAGTTCCAGCTCTTCCTCGCGGTCGTCGTAGATTTTGAGGAAAATCATCCAGACCATCTGGCTGATGCGCTGCGCGTCGCCATCGACACCAACGTCCTTGCGCATGATGTCCTGAATCGATTTGACCGCGCCGGAAACGTTGCTCATTCGCCGAAACTCATTCGTTGCCTGCCTGATCGTAAATCTGGTGTTCTAGCTCACTGAGGGCGGCTTCGTATCCGGCCTTGCCGCCGAACGCACCCTTGATGATTTCCAGCGGGGTGCCGATGCCGTCGAAGGGCTTGAGCCGCAACACCTTCGAATCCTCAATGGTGGAGATGCCCTCGTCCGCATATTTGTCGAGAAGCGCCTCCAGCACGGCGCGCGCCTTGTCACCATACTTGGTGAAGTAGTTGCGCTTCTTGACCTGCTCCGCCCGTTCGCGCCGGGTCAAAGGCGGCTGATCGTAGGCGATGTGGGCCAGCAGATCGAAGTCGCCGATGTCGCGCCCGACTGCCTCCTGGAGATTGGCGAGGACAACCCCGTATTCCTCCAGTTCGTCGATGATCGCCTGTTTGCGGTCAGCGTCGTTCCACCGCTGGATAAAATCATCCAGTGAGCTGAACTCCGACATGATCGCCTTGCGCGCGTAATCCCGATAGCTTTCGGTAATCAGCTTCCCGTCGCTGCCGACATATTCAATCCGCTCGGCAATGATGCGCACGGTGACACCGGACACTACAAGCTTGGTCCTGCCGCCTGAATCATCGTCGTCGTCATCATCGTCTTCGTCACCCGGCTCTTCCGGGTCCGGCGGGACAGGATCATCGTCATCGTCGGGTTCGTAGATGACGACCGGCGCACCGTCGAAGGCGTCATCGCGGAACAGCTCAGTCGCCTTTTTGAAATCCATGATGGTGAAAAAGAACTTGTTGTTATCTTCGTCGATCCGCGTCCCACGGCCAATGATCTGTTTGAAAATGGTCATGGATTTAATCGTCTGATCGAGAACGATCAGCTTGCAGGTTTTGGCATCGACGCCGGTGGTCAATAACTGCGACGTGGTGGCGATAACGGGAAACGGCTGTTCCGGGTCGATAAAATTGTCGAGTTGGGCTTTGCCTTCGACGCTGTCGCCGGTGATCCGCATGACATACCGGGAGTTGTCACGGGCGATCTTGCCAGCCGCGTTGACGATGGCCTTTCGCATCCGTTCGGCGTGGTCGATGTCCTCGCAAAAAATGATGGTCTTTGCCATCGGATCGGTCGCGTTAAGGTATTGCATAACCCGCTTGGCGACGAGCTTGGTCCGCTGATTAAGAACAAGAATGCGGTCCATATCGGCGCGGTTGTATTCGCGCTGTTCCACCGCATTGCCGAGATCATCAACCATACCCGTTGGAGGCGTCCACCCAAGGACGTCCTTGTCGATGTCGATGCGGATGACCTTGTAAGGAGCGAGGAAACCGTCCTCGATGCCCTGCTTAAGGCTGTAGGTGTAAACCGGGTCGCCAAAGTAGGTGATGTTGGACTCGTAAGCGGTTTCCTTCGGGGTGGCAGTCATGCCCACCTGAATCGCGCCGTTGAAATAGTCGAGAATCTCCCGCCACGCGCTGTCCTCCGAGGCGCTGCCCCGGTGGCATTCGTCGATCACGATCAGGTCAAAAAAATCGTGGGACACGGATTTGAAGATTTTGTCGGATTCCTCAGGGCCGGTCAGCGCCTGATAAAGCCCCAAATGAATCTCATAGGCGGGGTCGATCTTGCGGTTGCGCACCTTGGTCATGGCTTCGCCGAACGGCTTGAAGTCGTTCACCAACGTCTGGTCCACAAGGATATTGCGGTCCGCGAGGAACAGGATTCGCTTGGCCTGTCCAGCCTTCCATAGACGCCAGATGATCTGGAACGTCGTGTAAGTCTTGCCCGTGCCTGTTGCCATGACGAGCAGCACCCGGCGCTGCCCCTTGGCGATTGCCTCGATTGTGCGGTTGATGGCTTCGACTTGGTAGTAGCGCGCTTCCTTGCCTGTGCTGTCGAGATAGTAGGGCTGCTCGACCAACGGTTTTTCTTCAGGCTCAATGCCGTGAAATTGGCAATAGCGCGCGTAGAGAGTTTCCGCGTTCGGGAAGCCGTCCATCCCGAAAGATGTTTCTGTATCCTCGCCATCGGGCGCGGCGCGATTGTGTTGCGCGAAGCCGTCGCCGTTGGAACTAAAGGCGCTCGGAAGGTCTAGAATTTCAGCGTAGCCTAGCGCCTGCTGCAATCCATCGCTAACACCATGTTTGTTGTCCTTCGCTTCGACGATGGCGAGCGGCAATCCCGGCTGCCACGATAAAACATAGTCCGCGAACTTCTTTTTCTTCTTATTTCGAGACGAAAGGTTGCCCCGCACGATCACGGGGCCGGGGGTTAGCGTGACTTCGCGCCGCACTTGCTTGAACTGATCCCAACCGGCCTGCTTGATGGCAGGGGTTATGAATATGTCGCAAATATCGCTTTCACTCAGTTTTTGCTTTTCGACCTTGTCCACGCTGCCCCCTTCACCGCTCCCAATGCAGAATGTTGAGGGTGCACGCTACTAGTTTGTACGCCTTTTAAGCGCCCGCAGGCAAGCTACCCAACTGTCCCTTGAGGGTACCGGGCGTCCGCAGCAACACCGGGCAACGATATGGTTTGGTTGGGAACAGCCGTAACAGGAATGGCAGCAATCTCAGCTTCACGGATCGGAACCGGATAGTCGCCTATCGGCCAAGACTGCTCGGCCGAGAGCAGGATGTTGAGCACTCTCGAACGTCAGCTCATGCCTGAAGCGGACCTTCGCCCCCTGGCCCGTGAATGGCGTGTTTGTCCCACTTCGCGCCCTTCGCCGTCCCCGAATGTGCCCCTAAGTGTGAAAGCCAAGCACATCAACGAATGACCGGAATCGGGGAGCGCGCCGGGCAATCCGAACGGCGACTTATGGGTCATCTTTTCATACCATTTATTCGAAACCACGTCTCGGCGGATCGCTCGCACGAGCAGAAGCTTTCCGCGCCGCTGCCTTACGCTCCCGCTTTAGCTGCCGATCCAGTGCGATCTCGCTTGTCTCGCTCATGCGCAGATAGACGATTAACGATATCGCGATCATGCCCGAGACGTACCAGTAGAAGCCGCGCTCCAGCCCTGCGGATTTGAACGCCAGCGCGACATATTCCGCCGTGCCGCCGAAGATCGTGTTCGCCAGTGCATAGGGCAGGGCCACGCCCAGGGTACGGATGTTCGCCGGGAACAGTTCGGCTTTCACCACCGCGTTGATCGCGGTGTAGCCGGTTACGATCACCAGCGCGCCGAGGACGAGCAGGAAGGCCTCGAACGAGGTCGAAACCGTTTCCAGCCGGGTGAAGATCGGCACGGTCAGCGTCATGCCGGCAACGCCGAAGCTGATGAGCAGGGGCTTGCGGCCGACGCGATCCGACAGCCAGCCGGCAACGGGCTGCAACAGCATGTAGATGAACAACGCCGCCGCCATGATACCGGTCGCGGTATCGCGCGCGAAGCCGACCGAGTTGACGAGGAACTTCTGCATGTAGGTCGAGTAGGCATAGAACGCGAGCGTCCCGCCGGCGGTGAGCGCCATCACGATCAGCACCTGCTTGGGGTGATGTCTGAACAATTGGAGTCCGCTCGACCGCGGCGCCTTCGCGTCGGCTGCGACCGCTTTGAAGTCCTGCGTCTCGAGCAAACCGCGGCGCAGATAGAACACGCTGATCGCCAGCACCCCGCCGATCGCGAACGGCACGCGCCAGCCCCATTGCTCCAGCGCCGCGTCGGGCAACACGGTCTGAAGCAACAGCAGCACGCACAAGGCGATCAACTGCCCGGCGATCAGCGTGACATATTGGAAGCTGGAGAAGAAGCCGCGATGCTCGCGTTGCGCCATCTCGGAGAGATAGGTCGCGCTCGCGCCATATTCGCCACCGACCGAGAGACCCTGCAACAGCCGGGCGAGCAGCAGCAGCGCCGGTGCGCCCGCGCCGATCGTCGCATAGCCGGGGGTCGCCGCGATCAGCAGCGATCCGCCGCCCATCAGCATCACCGACAGCGTAAGCCCGGCTTTGCGGCCGTGGCGGTCGGCGTACATGCCCATCAGCCACGCGCCGAGCGGCCGCATGAGGAAGCCGACTGCGAAGATCGCCGCCGCGTTGAGCAATTGCGCCGTTCGGTCATCGGCGGGAAAGAACACCGGCGCGAAATAGAGCGTAAAGGCGGAATAGACGTACCAATCGTACCATTCGACGAGGTTGCCCATTGACCCGCCGAAGATCGAGCGGATGCGGCTGGATGTCGAGGGTGCGGCGGCGCCGGGATCGGCCGAGGATGAAACTGTCATGCGCTCCCAAACGGACGGGTCAGCGATCTCTGCCAGCGCTCGCCGAATCCGGCGAGCGATTTTCGGCGGGCAGCAGGATGATCGAATTGTCCTTGCCCGACACCGAGCGGACGTCGAAGCTCTGCGACAGCGCGGTCACGAACTGGTCGGAACTGCCGGCCTTGAAGGTGCCGCCGACCCGCAGCGAGGCGATCTGCGGATCGCCGATCACCAGCGGCGCGGTGCGATAGCGGTTGAACTCCTCGACCGCCTGCGCGAGCGTTTCGCCATCGAACTGGATCACCCCTTCCTGCCAGGCGGTGCGCTGCGCGATCTGGTCGGGCAGCAGCGCCGTCATCGAGACGGTGCCGCTGCGGATCGCGGCGGCGGTGCCCGCGCCGACCATCTGCGTCGGCGCGGCGCCTTCATGGACCGCAACCTTGCCTTCGATCACGGTCAGTTCGGTCAAATCGTTGCGGAGTCGCACCGCGAAGGCGGTGCCGACCGCGCGCACGGTCGCATCACCGGCCTGCACGATGAACGGGCGTTGCGTGTTGTGCGCGACATCGAATCGCGCTTCGCCCTTGAGCAGATGGACCAGCCGTTCCTTGTCGCGCATCGCGACTTCGACCGTGCTGTCGGTGTTGAGATGGACGATGCTGCCGTCGTCGAGCCGATAGCTCTTCTCCTGGCCCACGGCGGTGTGGAGGCGTTCGACCGCAGACCATTTCTGCAAGCCGATTGTCCCGGCGGTCGCGATCAGCATCGCCGCGACCATGCCCGCCACCATGCGGCGATCGAAGAACGCCTCGAACCGGCCCGCCGGGCCGGCGATCTCCTCCGGCCCGACCGAGGGCGCGACCTCGGTCAGCCGCTCGGCGAATTCCCAGGCAGATTCGGCTTGGGCGAATGCGAAGCCACGCGCGGGGTCTTCGGCGATCCAGGCGTAAACGGCATTCCAGGCATCGGGCGTGTCTAGCGTGCGCGCCTCAAGAAAGCGACGCGCTGCTTCCTGGTCGATCGCTTGCCGTTCCTCGGCGTTTTTGTATCGACCATCCAAAACCCAGATCCTCATATTGGCCGATGGCCTGCATGATCTTCAACGCGGCGCGGCCGATATGCTTGTCTACGGTCGAAACGGACAGACCCATCTCGTCTGCTATCTCCTGAACCGATTTATCGTGGACGCGTCGCAAAATAAATGCGCGACGGCATTGAATCGGCAGAGTTTCGATGATCGCTTCCAGCCGCCGCAACTCGTCGCGGGCCTGTAGCCGCGCCTCGGCGCCGCTGTCGATCGCGATCAGGTCGAGATCGGCGACGAGCGACAACGACACGATCTTGTCGCGGCGAACCTCGTCAATGATCATGTTGCGCGCGATCTGGAAGAGATACGCGCGGCCATGCACGATATGGTCGAACTCGACGGTGGCGAACGCGCGCGTCATCGCTTCGGATACGAGATCGTCGAGATCATCGCGCCGCGGCAGGATACGGCGAACGCGCTCGCGCAACGCTGCCTGATGCGGCAGGATCGTCGCTTTATACCAATCCAGACGCTTTCTGACCGACTCCACCGCAAACCCCCGATTGCCCGTATTCGATCTGCGATTCGCACCGCCCGAACGGTATTCCGAGGCAACATGGTTGCCGCTGGCGAATGGAATGTCCAGCGTTTTGCGCGCCGCACCTATTTGCGATGCAGTGCAATATATTTGAAATGCGCATTGGCAGAAGTGCGTGTGCCCTCCGTTATAGCAACCCGAACATAGCAAATTCGGGGGGTCTCAATAATGAAGCGGCGCAATCGATCACTCATCATCGCGGCCATCCTGTCGTCGACCGCCATCGTGGCGGACCCGGTCGCGGCTCAGGCAACGACCAAGGTCAGCGCGCGCTCGTTCGACATCCCGGCGCAATCAGTCGCGAGCGCAATGAGCGTCTTCGCCAGGCAATCGGGCGTGCAGATCCTGTTTCCCTACGATCGGGTGCGCAATATGCGAACGCACACGATCAGCGGCATCATGACGCCTGAGGCCGCGCTCAGCCAGATGATCGAGGGGACCGGCCTCAAGGTCGCGCGCTCGGGCAACGGCGTCGTCGCGCTCGCCGCGACCGGCGATACCAACATGGCGACCGCGATCCGCAAGGCCAGCCTTGACGTAGAGGGTGGCCGTGCGGCGGCGCCGGCGCCCATCGCGGCGCAGGCGCCTGGTCAGCAGCCCGAGGCGGCCGACGCGACCATCGACGAGCCCGAAACCGTCATCGTCACCGGCAGCCGCGGCATCCAGCGCAGCGTCGCCAAGAGCCCGACGCCGATCGACGTGATCTCCGCGACCGAACTGGAGAAAACCGGCAAACCCGGCGTCCTCGCCGCGCTGAACTCGCTGGTGCCATCCTTCAACGTGCCGACCCGTGCGGGCGGCGGCACGTCGACGGTGATCTCCACCGGGGGCTTGCGCGGTCTCAACCCGGATCAGACGCTGATCCTCGTCAACGGCAAGCGCCGCCACAAGACGTCGCTCATCAACGCGGTGTCTTCGCTCTACAATGGCTCGGTCCCCGCCGATCTCGACATGATCCCGACCTCGGCGGTGGATCACATCGAAGTGCTGCGCGATGGTGCCGCCGCGCAATATGGCTCGGACGCGATCGCTGGCGTCATCAACATCATCCTCAAACACGGCACCAACGGCGGCTCGGCGAGCTTCACGGCGGGTCAAAACATGGATCGTTCAGATGGCGAAAATTACCTCGCGCAACTGAGCTATGGCATGAAGCTCGGCGATGCCGGCTTCGCCGATGTCTTTGTCAACCTCAAGAAGCAGCAGGCCTCGAACCGCGCTGTGCCGATCGCGGGCTGCACGACGCTGGCGGCATCGACCTGCCTCTATTACCGCGCCGGCGACACCGCGATCGACCCGCGCGAGGCGAGTGCGGATCGGCTCGTCACCAAGAATTACGGTGCGTTCCCGACCCGGCAGATGAACCTCGGCTACAACGCCGGTTACGACATCGGTGGCGTGCAGGTCTATTCGTTCGGCACCTACAGCCAGCGCAACTCGCAGCTCGACTTCACCTTCCGCTACCCGAACAACGCGGCCTCGCTGCCCAACGTCTATCCCGATGGTTTCCGGCCGCGACTCAACATCTCCGAGGAGGATTTCGAGTTCGCGTTGGGCGTGAAGGGCACGCTATCGGGCTGGAACTGGGATCTCAGCAGCACCTATGGCAGCAACCGCGCCGGCCAATATGGCAGCAATACGCTCAATCCGTCGCTCGGGCCGACCAGCCCGCACGACGTCTATGTCGGTACACTGAAATCGACCGAATGGGTCAATTCGCTCGATATCACCAGGGGCTACGCGCTTGGCGGCGGCAACCTTCAGGTGTCGGGCGGCTTGCAGCACCGGCTTGAAACCTATGCGGTGATGGCGGGGGAACTCGCCAGCTATCAGGCGGGCACCTACACCTATGTCGTCAACGGGCGCACGATCCGTCCGGCACCTGGCGCGCAGGCTGCGGCCGGGTTCACCCCCGCCGACGCCGGCAGCAAGAAGCGCAACAATATCGCCGCCTATGTTGATCTCGCCTACGATCCCACACCCAATACGACGATCGGCGTGGCAGGCCGGTTCGAGCATTACGATGATGCCTCGGGTGACACCGCGATCGGCAAGGCCAACATCCGGCAAGCGATCACCCCCTGGCTGGCGCTGCGTGGTGCGGTCAGCTCGGGCTTCCGTGCGCCGGCGCTCGCGCAGCAGATCTATGCGTCCACCACCGGTCAGTTCCGCAACTTGCCAGACGGAACGCTTAACCTGTTGCAGATCAAGACGCTGCCGGTCGGTTCACCTGCCGCGATCGCGCTCGGGGCGACACCCCTCAAGCCCGAGACCTCGACCAACTTCAGCGCCGGCTTCGTGCTGAACCCGATCCACAACCTCAACATCACGGTCGATGGCTATCAGGTTTCGGTGAAGGACCGCATCGCGATCACCAGCACGCTAACCGGCACGGCAGTATCGAACATCCTCGTCGCCAACGGGCTGTCGCCGGATATCAGCGCGCAATATTACACCAACGCGATCGATACCCGCACGCGCGGTATAGACGTGGTCGCGAGCTACCGCCACAAGATCGCCAATTTCGCGACGATGTCTTGGAACATCGGCTACAATTACAATCAGACCGACATCACCCATATCAAAGCCAACCCGTCGCAGCTCGCCGCGCTGGGTACGAACTTCGTATTGTTCGATCGCCTGTCGCAATCGAACCTGACCACCAATCTGCCGCGCACCAAGCTGTTCATCGGCAACCTCACCACCCTCGGCAAGTTCACGGTCAACACGCGTGTCGTGCGCTACGGCAAGTTCGACGGCATCGCCAATCTGGTGGCTGGCGCCAACCCGACCGCTAACGACCGACACTTCAGCGCCAAGTGGATCACCGATCTCGAAGTCGGTTATGATCTGACACCGAAGATCAATCTCGCGGTGGGCAGCAACAACCTGTTCAACGTCTATCCCGACTATACCACCGCCTCGTTCAATGCGACGCTCGGGTCCAGTCAATATCCCACTACCGGCGGCTACGGCTTCACCGGCGGCTATTATTACGGCCGGGTCACGGTCGGTTTCTAAGCGCGAGGACGAGACGATGCGAAAGATGCTATTGAGTCTGGCCCTGGCCGGGGTTGCAGTGGGAGCGGCGTCGGCGCCGCTCCAGTCGAAGACCGCGAGCACCGCTTGGGCTGGCGGCGAGATTCTGTGGGACAGCTTCGGCGTGCCCCATATCTACGCCAAGACCGAAGCCGGCACCTTCTACGGCTTCGGCTATGCGCAGGCGCAGAGCCACGGCGACCTGCTGCTCCACATGTACGGCGAATCGCGCGGCAAGGCGGCCGAATATTGGGGTGCGAGTTTCGAAAGCCAGGACAAGTGGATCGCCGCCAACGACGTGCCGAGCCGCTCGATCGCCTGGTACAAGGCGCAGAAGCCGCAGATGCGCGCCGATCTCGACGCGTTCGCGGCCGGCATCAACGCCTATGCCGCCGCGCATCCCGACAAGATCGACCCTGCGGTGAAGATCGTCCTGCCGATCACCGGGCTGGACGTCATCCAGCACGCGCACCGGCTGATGAACTATATGTACATCGCCTCGGATCGGCGCGTTCTGGTCAACCCGGCGACCAACGAGGCGGGCGGATCGAACGCGTGGGCGGTCGCGCCGGCGCGTTCGGCGAGCGGTCATACGATGCTGCTCGCCAATCCGCATCTGCCCTGGGCGCCGAGCTTGCTGACCTATTACGAGGCGCAGGTGACCGGCCCCGGCATCAGCCTGTACGGCGCGACTCAAGTCGGGCTGCCGGTGCTGCGCTTCGGCTTCAACAACGATCTCGGCTTCACCAACACCGTCAACACCATCTCGGGCTATACCAGCTACGTGCTGAAGCTCGCCGATGGCGGCTATATGTTCGATGGCAAGGTGCTCCCGTTCAAGACGGTCGATAAAAGCTACAAGGTCAAGCAGCCCGACGGCACGCTCAAGACCGTCACTTTTACCCAGCGCTACGCGGTGCAGGGGCCGGTGTTCGATCTGCCGGGCGGCACCACGACGATCGCGCTGAAGGTGGCCGGGCTCGACCGGCCCGGCGTGCTCCAGCAATATCTCGACATGGGTAAGGCGCGCAATTGGGCGCAGTTCGAGGCCGCGCTCAAGACGCTGCAAGTCCCGATGTTCAACATCGTCTATGGGGACCGCGCCGGCAACATCCTGTATCTCGACAACGGCATCCTGCCCAAGCATCCCGAGGGCGGCGATTTCGCTCACTGGAGCCGTCCGGTGCCCGGCGACACCTCGGCGACGCTGTGGAAGGATGTCCATCCTTATGAAGACATGCCGAAGGTGTTCAACCCGGCCGGCGGCTTCGTGCAGAACACCAATGATCCGCCCTGGGTCTCGACCTGGCCGCGCGTGCTCGATTCCAAGAAATACCCGGCCTATGTCGCCATCGTCGGGCCGATGAGCCAGCGCTCGCAGATGTCGAACCGCCTGCTCGCCGGCACGAACAAGATCAGCTTCGACGATTTCGTCGCCAAGAAGGTGACCACCACCGCGCTGATGGCCGACCGGATGCTGCCCGATTTGCTCAAGGCGGCATCGACCAGCGACGATCCCGACATCAAGCAGGCGGTGGCGGTGCTGTCGGCGTGGGATCACCGCGACGAGCCGGACGCGCGCGGCGCGTTGCTGTTCGAGACGTGGGCGCTGATCTTCGCCCCCAACAACTTCACCAGCCAGGCCAATTATGCCGAAAAGTGGACGCTCGACAATCCGCTCGAAACCCCGCGCGGCCTGAAAGATCCGGCGGCGGCGGTGGCGATGCTCAAGCAGGCGGTCGCCAAGACCAAACAACTCTACGGCGCAATCGATCGGCCATATGGCGACGTGTCGCGCTTCCACATCGGCGACGTCAACCTGCCGGCCAACGGCGGCATGGGCAACACCGGCATCTTCCGCACGATCACTTGGGGGCCGATGAAGAACGGCGAGCGCACACCCGTCGCTGGCGAGACCTGGGTCTCGATGGTCGAGTTCGGCACGCCGATGAAGGCGGTTGGCATGATGAGCTACGGCAACAGCAGCCAGCCCGGCTCGAAGCACGCCAACGACCAGTTGAAGTTCCTCGCCAGCAAGACGTTCCGCACGCTCTGGATTAGCCGCGCCGACGTCGAGAAGAACCTCGAAGAAACCGATAAATTCTAAGCCTTTCAGCACAGGATCACGCCATGAAGATGCTATTTGCGCCGCTGCTGCTCGCCACGGCTGTCGCCGCGCCGGCGTTCGCCGCCGATCACAGCGGCACCTATCATTCGGTCGAATCGAAGAGCTTCTGGAGCAACGGCGAATTCCCAAAGGGGTTCAGCCTGACGATCGACCTGAAGTTCAGCCCCAACAAGCTCGAATATCACGCCGTCAACGACACGATGAAGGGCAAGCCGCCGTACAAGAACGATTTCGTCGCGACGCTCGACGATCAGGTCGGCCCGCTAAACGACAATGCACGCTACAATCAGATCCGCATCAAGACGCTCGGGCCGAACACCTATCAGGTGCTCGAGCAGAAGGACGGCGACGTGATCGTCGGGCAATATTGGGAATTCTCGAAGGATGGCAAATCGCTGGTGCGCTGGGGCGTCGGCAAGGCGCCGGATGGCAAGTCCAAGGCGTTTCAGGAGTGGTTCGAGAAGGTGAAATGAGCCAGCGCTCCAGCCGCACGGCGGCCGCTCTGGCAGGCGCTGCGCTGATGTTGGGCGGGGTAGGCGTCGCGATCGCATCGGCGGGGAAGGCCGCTGCCGATCCGGCGCGGGCCGTTCATGAGAAACTGATCGTCCTCGATACGCATTTCGACACGCCTGCCAATCTCGGTCGTCCCGGCTGGAGTATCATGGACCACCACGTCGCCGTCACCGATGGCGATCAGGTCGACTATCCGCGCATGGTGGAGGGCGGCGTCGATGGTGGGTTCTTCGCGATCTACACGCCATCCGGCCCGCGCACGCCGGAGGGCGACCGTGCCGCGCGCGATTTCGGTATCCAGCGTGCGGCGCAGATCCGCGAGATGGTGGCCAAGCACAGCGACGTGTTCAGCCTCGCCCTGACCGCCGACGATGCCCAGAAGGCGGTCGCGGCGCACAAGCGCTTCGTGTTCCTGAGCATGGAAAACGGCTATCCGTTCGAGGGCGATCTGACGCTGATGCGCACATTCCGCGCGCTCGGCGTCACGATGATGAGTCCGGTCCACTTCAAGAACAACGATCTCGCCGACAGCGCCACCGACGCGCCCGAATGGCATGGCCTCTCGCCCAAGGGTAAGGAGTTCATCGCCGAGGCCAATCGGCTCGGCATCGTCATCGACGTGTCGCATGCCTCTGACGATGTGCTGCGGCAGGCGATCGAACTTTCGAAGGCGCCGATCATCCTCTCGCATTCGGGAATGCGTGCGATCCATGACCATCCGCGCAACGTGTCGGACGCGGATGCCACGCTCGTTGCCGCAAAAGGCGGGGTCATCCAGATCAACGCGTACAGCGCCTATATGGTCGCCGCGCCTGCGCCCGATCCGGCGCGTGATGCCGCGATGAAGGCGTTGATGGCGGGCTTCATGCGGATGGACAGCATGAGCGTCGCCGACAAGCGCGCGCTGATGGCGCAGCGCAAGGCGATCGAGGCGAAATATCCGGCACCGCGCGCGAACTTCGCGATGTTTATGGCGCACCTGCTCCACGCGATCCGGCTGGTCGGTATCGACCATGTCGGTATCAGCGGCGATTTCGACGGCGGCGGCGGCATCGACGGACTCAACGACATCACCGACTATCCCAAGGTCACTGCGGCGTTGCTCAAGGCCGGCTACACCCCGGCCGATATCGGCAAGGTTTGGGGCGGTAACGCCTTGCGCGTGCTGCGCGAAGCGCAGGCGCTCGCCGATCCGGCGGCGGTGCCGAAGGTTCTCGTTACCAATTGATTTCAGCATTTCGGCCAGCAGGCGAGGCGAGGACACGATGACCAAGACACGAACACTCGCCCGGCTCGGCAGCGCGGCAACGGTGATCGCGGCGGCCTTTGTCGGCGTGCATGCGATCGCGGCGGCGCCCGCAGGCGACCAGCCGCCGGCCTTCTCCGAGCGGCAGCCCGAGACGTTCCACGTGCCCGGGTCGCTCTCCAACGCATGGGCGGATTTAGACCGTGACGGCGATCTCGATCTCGCGGTCTCGCTCAAGAGCGGCGAGATCCGGCTGTACCGCAACGACGCGGGCGCGCTGGTCGATATTGGCGCGGCGGTCGGCCTGCCGCGCGCGGGGCCCAAGCAGGAAGCGCGTGGGCTGAGCTGGGGCGATTACGATGGCGACGGCTATCCCGATCTGCTGGTCGGTTCGTCGATGCCGACGGGCGTGAGCATGCTGTTCCACAATCTCGCCGGCAAGCGCTTCGTCGATGTCGCGCCCGAGGTGGGGCTGACGATGCCGGGTCGGTCGTCGCGCCAGAACAATTGGATCGACTACGATAACGACGGTGATCTTGACCTTTACGCGACCGACCGAATCGGCGCGAACCGGTTGTATCGCAACGACGGCGGCCGGTTCGTCGACGCCTTTCCCGGCGCCGGGCCGACTGATGCGCGCTCGACCGTCGGCGCCTGCTGGCTCGACTATAACAAGGACGGCTATCTCGATCTGTTCCTCGCCAACCAGTCGGGCAAGACCGACGCGCTATGGCGCAACGACGGCGGCAACGGCTTCACCGATGTCGCGCCCGCGCTCGGCATGGCGATGACCACGCGCACCAAGGACGAAGGCGGCGTCGGCTGCGCGATCGGCGATTACGACAATGACGGCAATCTCGATATCTTCGTGCCCAATTACGGGCGCAACGTGCTGTGGCACAACAATGGCGACGGCACCTTCACCAACGTCGCCGAGACGATGGGCGTCGGCGTTGAGAATCATGCGGTCGGCGCATCGTGGGGCGATTACGACAATGACGGGTACATCGACCTGATGGTGATGTCGTACCACGGCGAGGCCGGGCAGCAGCAGCCGGCCGATGCCCTGTTCCACAATCTGAAGGGCGGGGGCTTCGTCAACGTGCTCAAGCCCGGCGATTTGCTCAGCGCGGGCGATCACGGGGTCGAATGGGTCGATTACGACAGGGATGGCGCGCTCGATCTGTCGATCACGCGCGGTTATAGTCCGGTCGGCGGCCACTATCTGTTCCACAACGATCTTCCCAAGGCGATCGCCCAGCGGAGCCTCAACGTGCTCGTGCTGGGGGCGGACGGTCACTACAATCAACAGGGCGCCGAAGTGCGGCTCTACGACGCGGCGGGCAAGATTCTGGGTGCGGCGCAGGTCTCGACCGGCGGCGGCTACGGCGTACAGGACGAACAGCCGCTGCATTTCGGCCTGGCGAAACTCGCAACAGTCACCGTCGAAGTGACGTTCATGGGCACGAAAGGGCGGACCATGCAGCGGATCGTCAAGGTCGATCCTCGCAAATACTGGGGCGGCGCTTTTGTTATAAAGCGTCGAGCCGCCTTACGGCGTTCAGGTCTAGGAGCCGATCGCGCGAAACATAGAATTTGATCAATTCAAAGCCGAAATCGTTGATGAATAAGTGGAAGGTTTCGGGAAGTGGAAAAAAGGGAAAATGAATTGTAGAATGTGTGGAGGTTGTTGTACGAAATAGATTGATTGGTATTTATCATATAATTTAATATAAGTATAATTATAGGGTTATTAGTGAATATTATAAGATACGGAGCGTCATCCGCGTACCGATTTCCGAGAAGCGATTTAGTATTGCGGCGCGGATTTTGAGATCGGTAACCTGCCGTTCGAAGGTTCGCGCTGCGGCGCGCTGGCCGGGGAGCTTGAAGCAACGCATCTTGGTCTCGACGAGGCTGCGGCGATGATAGCCGCTCCATGTCTTCCAGATTGTTCGGCCGAGCCGTTTGATCGCGCGAAGGGTTCCGTTGAGAGCCTCGACGCCTGCACCATCCTCCTTCCATGGCCGACCATTGCTGCGTACCGGAATGACGGCGTCGGCATGGCCGCCCGGCGATGGCAGCGCGGCACGTTTTTGTATCATAGGCGCCGTCCCCACCGACGGTCGCGATCCGCTCATTCGTCGGGATCTGCCACGAGAGTTGGTGAAGCCGATTCGCAGCGTACAGGCGCTGGACCGAACTCAGGGACACGCCCATCGCCTTGGCCATCGCCCGTCCAGTCCAATGGTTGGCTTCGCTTGGCGGCTCGGCGCCAGAACCTTGGCTATGAGTAAGGTGGTGAGCGGTGCCTTCCAGGGCGGCCTCTCATGAGTTGGGGCCTTCGAAAAACTCGTCGCGGTGCAAACGCCAAGTGGGCTCGTTCGGATGGAGGATGCAGGAACTCCTTCGAATGTCTGCTTCTGCCATAAACTAACCGTCGCTATCGGACCCACGAACGACGGGTTCAGTGCCAAAGCCGGTCTTCCACGACACCGATCAAGAACGGCCGCAAGGTTCGATTCCCCGGCTCAAAACGTGGCGATGCTGGGGCCGCTCCTTTCCCGTCCGATCGTCCAGCTTATGCCGCCCTCGCGCATGACGCCGGAGACCGACTTGCCGGCGGCGCGTTCGAGTACCGGCCGCCAGGGCGCCAGCGTGAACTCGCGAGACTTCTCGAGCACCGCGAACTTGCTGTCGCCGACCATCACGCTGCAACGATAAATTCCGTCCACCGATTGCCCATTGCGCGCTTCGTTGAAGACCAGTCCAAGCTCATCGGAAAGCTGTCGCGCAACACGGGTCAGTTCGCGCTGCTGGAGTAGCGTCAGCATATTGGCGCGGAACCGGATGGTCTCGCCGTCCTGCTCGGCAAGTTGCTGGTCGATCAGCCATTGCTGGCGCAGCGCCATCGCCTCGCGCACATCAGCTCCGAACCCGCGGCCAAGCTCGACCGGCGTTTCGGCGAGCATTTCGCGGTCGAGCCAGGTCGCGCCGTTGTGGCTGGTCTGCCGCTCGATCGTTTGCGCGGCCAGCGTGGTGATGACCACCGGCGTCCGCGCGGCGCGCTCGCGCTCATAGGCTTCGACTCGTTCGAGATGGTCGGGCGGGATAATCCATGTCCCATCGGGCTCGCGCTCGACACTCCGGGACTGCCGGCGGATCGCTTCGAGCCGGCGAACATGGGTTTGCGCGAACGTCTCGGTGGCGCCGGGGTCGTGCCTGAGATGTAGATCGACGCTGTAGCGGCCGCGGTTGGCGGCTGCGACGGCTGCGATGGTGCGATCGACCTGCCGGCTCGTGATTGGCGTTGGACTCACTCGGACGATGCTGCCGGGCGTGGTTTCAGCGGCATCCACGCCGATATCGACATAATGGCTGATGCCGTTGGTGCCATCGACGATGAGATAGTGGCGGTCGGCATGTTCGTCGGACAGGCCGCGCGCGATCACCTTGCCGGTGAGCGGGGAGGGGGCTTTGTCGGGCGCATAGATGGCATGGTCACTGGCGACCCGCTCGGGCGCGTGTTCGCGCATCTGGCGCTGCATGGTGCGGATGATGTCGTTGCGCTCACCCATGTTGCGCAGCGTCGGTTCAAGATCGTCGGCAAGCTGCCAGACGCCGCGCGAACGCTCGGTCGCTAGACCCATGCGGCCGAGCGTCTGCAAGCGCCCGGCGCGGAGTGATTGTTCGATGCTGTCGGAATGGGCAGGGCGCACCATGCCATCGTCGCCGATCGCAGCGATCAGCCGGCGGTCGATGCCGGTAAACCGCTCCTGCTCGATTTCGCGGGCGGCGGCACGCAGCATTTCCTGTGGCGAGCGCGGCCCGAGATCGAGATCGACCAGCTCGGCGGCGCGGCCACGCAGCCCGTGGGTCATGTAGCTGCGGGCAATGATCAGGTCTTTGCCGCGATCGTCCTTGCCGCGCACGATGACATGGGTGTGGGGATGGCCGGTATTGAAGTGATCGACCGCCACCCAGTCGAGCTTCGTACCGAGATCCTGTTCGACCCGATCCATCCAGCGCCGGACCAGCGGTTTGAGATCTTCATATTCGGCGCCGTCCTCAGGCGCGACGATGAACCGGAACTGGTGGCGATCAGCACTGCCGCGTTCGAGAAGTGCCTTGCCGTCAGCGGGCTCGTCGCCACGATCGTAAAGCTGGCCGCGTTCACCGTCGCGGGTCGTGCCGTCACGCTGGAGATAGCGCAGGTGCGCGGTCGCCCCGGCCAGCCCCTTGCCGGCGAGCTTGACGATCCGCGCTTTGACGATGACGCGGCGGCCCGACGCGCCGCTGCGATAGCTGGGCGACGACAGCATCGCGCCGGCGCCGCTGCCGCGCCCGATACGCGCACCGGTGAAGCTGCTGCGCTCGCGGCCGTTCATGCCGCCAGCGCGATTGATCTCGGCGCGCATTCGGTGGAGCAGGGGGCGGTCTTGGCCGACGCGGTTAAGCCAGATGTCAAAATAGTCGTCGGGCACGGATCGTCTCCCAAACCGGTCGGAACCGCCCCGATGAGGGGAGCACGAGGCGCGCCTTCAAGGTGCTCCAGCAAGAAGCCCGGAATTCCGCCATTTCCAATATCGGTGGAGGCAAGCCCTCGGGGGTGCCTCCATGGAAAACGACGTGCAGGTGCGGGTTAGCGGGCCTCGTGGAGGCACAGCTTTCAATCTTGCCTTACCGCCCACACCCGCTAGCTTGCCATATGTTCCTAATATGTTCTATTTCGATGCCACACGGAGTCGCAGCAGGGAGCGTCCAAATGGCCATTCGGATCGAGAGTATCGAAGGCGCGAAACTGCGGCTGAGCGGTGACATTCATGCCGTACTCGACCTGCCGGTTCGAGCCGCGCGTGAAGGGTTCGGGCTGGCGTTTTCGGACGGAACCTTGGTGCGCGGCGACTATGATAAAGCCACCGATCGCTGCCGGTTTTCATGTGCCATCGAGGGCGCAGGATTGATCGCGATCGCGTGCAAGGATGACGGCGATGTGCTCGATATCGGCTGGCGGATCGAGTGGATCAGCCTCGCCTCGGGGAACACGACGCTGTGCCCCAGCGCCCTCGATGCCGCCGAGAACGACGCTCAATTGTCGCTGGAAATCGGGATGCGCGAAGCCGCCTAAGCGGCTTCGGCGAGGCCTGCGAGGCGCTGTTCACAGGCATCGCGGACGAGGCTTTGCAGCCGTTCGATGCCTTCGGCAATCCAGTCGAGTTGCTCGCGCGTGATGGTGTAATGTGGCGAATAGCGTGCGTTGACATAGGCTTGCCGCAGCAGTTCGAAACAGCGTTGCTCGGTCTTGGTCGCGCGCGGCCATGCCTCGATCAGCGCAGGCACAAGGTCTTCGGCTTGCCCACGCAGGAAGTTTAGTTTGTGCGATTTGGGGCTGTAGAGAGTGAGGACCAACAAGACGCAATGGTATAGCCGCTCGACCGTTTGATGCATGAGGAAGGCGGCGTCGTTATTGTCGCCCTCTGCAACGTAGAAGTTGGCGCCCTTCAGCGCTGTGAGCGATTTGGGGAACCACTGATCGAAGTTCGCCCGCGCCTCGATGAGCGCGGCTTCCGGCGTCAACGGCTTGGGTTTGGCGAACGGGTGACCCTCTGCTTCGTACAGCACGATGCCTTGTTCGACGACATCGATGAAGAACGACCGGCCCCGCTGGAGTTGGTCGTTCACATCCTCGAAGCCGTGGACGATGAAGTTCACCGGCGCGCTGATCGTCCTGGCGATCGTGACCTCGCGGGTGAGATGGTCGTCGGCCTTGGCCCAATAGTCGACCGTGTCGGTAAGGCGCTGATCGCTCACCACCACCAGCAGATCATAGTCGGAGAAATACCCGCCGACCGGGTCTTCGACCCAGTCGCCACGCGCGTAGGAGCCATAGAGGATGACCTTGAGGATGCGGCCCTGCTTCTTCCACTTCTGGGTAGTGAGCACGATGGCGTCCTCGAACTCGGCGAACAGTATCTGCACCGCGCGTTCCAGATCGCGGCGTTTGCGGTCGGGCAAATGGTCGAGTTCGGATGTCATCGCAGTGATCCTACCCCCAGCCGACGAAGCCGCCAACCTCGCCACGAAGGACGAGGTTGGCGGGCGGCATTTTCACAGGCGCAGCCAGCGCCGCCACCACGATTTGCGCGCCGGGCGATCCGACATCATGCACACGAGATGCCGCATCGCGCGGGCCATATGCCGCTCGACCTGTGCGACCGATAGCCCGGTCACCTCGGCGATCTGCGCATAGGTCAACGCATCGAGCCGTACCGCGAGGAAGATCTCGCGCCGCAATCTCGGCATCGATGCGACCGCCGCCTCAAGCTTGCGCAGCGTCTCGGGATCGGGGCGTTCGACAGACGCGGGTTCGACCGCGCCGATCGTGCGCTGATAGGCGTGTCGGGCACGGTCTTGCGGGGATTGAGGATCATTCGTCATGGGATATCTCCCGTTTCGAAAAGACCGGCGGCCCGAAGACCGCCGGCCGATGGGGATCACGCCGCTTCGGCAAGCGGAGCGGGAATGAAATCGCTGCCATCGGGAACAGCCATCGGAGCGATGGCCGCACTGGCGGATGCCGAGCGTATGACGCTGCCGATGCCACCGCGATCGGTGTAGCCCGAGGCCGGAAAGCGCAGCCAACGCGGCACCCAGCGTTCGACCTTGCGGCGACCGCCTTCCCCTTCGAGATGATCGCGGATGATCTGGCGTTTGACTGCGCCGGTCGCCTTGGCGTTGGCCTCGGCAACCATATTGCCCGCCACCTCGGCCAGCATCGCATCGAGCACAGCACGATCGCGAACGGTGTCTAGCAAGGCGGCATCGGCCTGCCAGACGTCAGCCATATCGATGCCGAGATGCGCCCCGAGCAGATCGACGATGTCGCTGCGGGCATCGAGCGTCTCGCCCATCACCACCGCCTGAATGTCGAGCACGGTGGCATCGTCGAGCGAAATCAGCCGGGACAGTAGCTGCGCCAATCCTTCATCACTGCCGCCCGCGATGGTCGGAGCCTCGGCATCGAACCCGAGTACCCCCAGCAAAGCGCGGCGCTTGGCGTCGAATAGCGCTTCGGACAGACTGCTCTCGACGCTCTCGGCGGTGGCATCGGCAGCACGCTGCGGCTCGACCTTGACGGTCCAGAGCGATGATCCCGCGATCATGTGCGCGACCGCGACCCGCAAGGCGATGCCGGGGTGCCCGAGCAACCGCTCGCGCACGGCGGCATGGCGGTGCAAGTCGATATAGTCCTGTTGGCTGCTGGTGACCTCGCCGCGTTTGGGCTGCTCGATTGCCTCGCCCTTCGCGAGCTTGCGCGCTTCCTTCGCGGTCACATAGCCTTCGTGCAATGCGACGTCACCGCGTGGACTGGTGGCGATATAGACCCGACCGCCTTTGCGCTTGGGGCAGCGCACATGTTCCCAGCTATGGAACGGCTCACCCTGTGGCAGCACGACGACATCCTGCCAGCCGGCTTCACGATAGGCTTCAACCCGCGCCTCGATCGCCGCCGTCTGCGCGGTCCAGAACGATGCGACATCCGCGAAATAGCGATCGTCGCCGAACAGGTCGGAGACGATGCCGCCGGTGTAGCTGTCGAGATCGAACAGCGCCGCCGTCACCGGGATCGACGCCCCGCCGAAGGCCCATGATTTGAGCTGGTGCCCGGTCGGGCAATAAGCTTCGGGATCGTCGAGCAGCGCCAGCCACGCTCGCTGCTGTGCTTTCGAAATGAGCGTCAGATGCCGAACCGTGGCGGCATCGATCTCGCCACGCCGGTACAAGCCCCGGATGCGGGGCAGCAGATTGCCGAGCGCGAGCGTGCGCTTCACCTGTAGCTCGGTAAGTCCGAAGGTGGCGGCGATCTGGTCGGGTTTGCGGCCCTCACGCACTAGCCGGGTGAAGCTTTCCCAGCGCGTCACTTCGTCGGGATCAAGCCGGGCGATGTTCTCGATCAGCGAGGCTTCGAGTGCCGCCGCATCGTCACCGGCCTCGATCACCGCACAGGGCAGCGGATCATGCTCGCCGATCTCTTCGGCTACGGCCAATGCTGCCTGATAGCGCCGCTTACCCGCTACGATCTCATAGCTGTCGAGTGTCCCATTCGCCCGCACGATCAGCGGCACGAGTACGCCGCGTGCTCGGATGGAGGGCAGGATGTTGGCGATGTCGGCTTTGCCCTTGCCGCGCATGTTGAGGCCCGAGACAGTGAGGTTGGCGATGTCGATATGCTTGAGGTCCATGATCTTCACTCCTTCTCAACCGCCGCAACCGGCGCCGGAATGGCGGGTGGGCGGCAGGAGCGAACCGGCAGGCCCGCCGGCTGAGCCGGGCTGCATCCGCAGGACCGCAATGCAATGGAGGACCGAGGCATAGCCTCGGTTGCGGCCCGGCGCGGCGGGCCTAAAGGGTAGCGACGCCCACCCGCCAGATCGACGCCGCCAGGCCAACGCCGCCGCGCGTTCGCGCGGCGACCGCAGCGGACGGCGCATCAGCGCCGGCCTCTCCCGCGTTACGGATCGTAACCCCTTGTGGGACGAGACGCGGCAAGCGGCTCGGTGGCGCGCACGCGCCATAGAGCCGGGTCGCGCCAAAGGCGCGAAACGCCCTGTGCATGCCCCGACGTCCGCTTTCAAAAGAAGCTGTGGATCATTCGTTGCATTAACGAAACGGAAATCAAAAATCCCTTTTACGCGCGGCCCGGCCGCCGTTTGGCGGTTTGTCACGTCAAAGGTCCGTTCAATCCATGCCAATCAAGAAGACCGTCGACAGCGCTTCGAGCCTTGGCGGAGCCATCCCCGCCAAGCGCGGTCCCAAGCCCAAGCCCGTCGTCGAATTTCCTACTCCTCTCACGCTGGACTGGGTCGATCCAGCCACTTTCGCCGCCGCGCTGGTTCTGCACGCCGTGCGACACGGAGACAGCTTCCATCACCTCCAGCGCGCGATCGTCCGGCAGGACGAACGTTTCGATCGCAAGACCTTACGAGATTGGGCGGCTGGCACGAAGATCCCAGGCACCGCGATCAGCTTCACGATGCTCGAGCGCATCGAACGTCGCTACCGTCTGCCGGCGGGGTACTTCCGTGCCAAACTGCCGGAGTCGGGGAGGGCGGTCACCAGCCGGGAACGCTCGAATATTCCGCAGTCAGAGCGTCGACGGCTCGCCTGGCACCTCCCGCACGATTTCGACCAGCGTCCAGCCAGGGAGCGTGATGAGATCCTCGATTGGGTGCGGATGGTCATCATATCTGGAAGCACCAACTATCGGCGCTTTCAGGCCGAGGCGATGAAGCTGCGATATGCGCTACGCTTTCCAGCCCTCGACGAGATGGCAGGCCTCGCGCCGAAGCTTGGCCGCAAGGTTGCCGTCACCGGCGCCGGCGCGCCAGCCGAATTGGTGGCCGAGGTCGCTGATCTCATCCGCTTCAAAACGAAGACGCTCACCGCGATCGGCGAACAGCGAAGTGGCGTGTGGGGTGATGAGACCGCGTCCCAGAAGCTCGAGCATCTCGCGCTCATGTTCGGTGCCTTGGCCGCCGCACCGCAAGGCGAAGTGGCCGGCCTGGGATTGCCTGTAGAGAATTTGTCGATGGCGATGCTCGTCTTGCCGGCGCTGTGGGACTGGTATCTGCAATGGCGAGAGGCCCGACGCGGCTTCTACACGGCTTGGGAAATCAATATGCTGGGTCTGATCCTGGCGCTCACCCGCCGCGAAACGGGTTGGCTGTGGCAGAACGAGCATCTTGCCGAGCGTCTTGTTGCAGTTCCGCCGCTTGCTGATGACGCCGAGGTGCAGTCCGCCCGCGCGGACTGGAGGGCGGCGTGTGAGAGAATGCATGTCCATGCGCTCGCCCGGACAAAGGAGGTGGCGCGTGTTGCCCGCGTGCATCGCGACCCCTTCGAACCGATCCTCGCCGTGCTTGAAAGCGATAGCCCGGTTGGAGAATATCGCCGCATCACGACCACGATTCTGGATCGTCTGCCGGACGCGGATCGCTATCCCAAGGCTGCCGCGGAAGCGGTTCGGGGGTTTCTGATGCTCCGACTGGGCCTGCATCTGGGCGTCAGGCAAAAGAACTTGCGGCAGTTGCTGATCTGTCCGCGCGGCGGCACGCCGCGATCGGAGCGGCAGCTCGAGATCCTGAAGCGGGGCGAAATGCGCTGGAGCGCGCGTGAGCAGGGCTGGGAGGTTCTGATCCCGTCCGCCGCTTTCAAGAACGCGAGCTCGTCATTTTTCGGCAAGAAGCCCTTCCGGCTGTTGCTTCCCGATTTCGAGCAATTGTACGAACAGATCGAAGCCTACCTATCGATGCATCGCGGTGTGCTGCTCGGTGCGGCGGTCGATTCGGGCACGTTTTTCGTGAAGACCGTCAAACTGTCCAGTTCCGATGCGGCCTACAACCAGGCGACCTTTTACGAGGCATGGCGGCTGACGATCCAGCGCTACGGCATCTACAATCCCTATACAGGCAAAGGGGCGATCAAGGGCTTGCTGCCGCATGGGCCACACAATGTTCGCGACATCCTCGCGACGCATATCCTCAAGCAAACTGGCTCGTATGAGCAGGCGAGCTATGCCATCCAGGATACGCCCGAGATGGTTGCAGAGCATTACGGCCGGTTCCTGCCCCAGGATAAATCCGCTCTCGCCGCCAAAATCCTGAACCAGGTTTGGGCGGCTTGAAACACGTGGAATTGCTCGCAGCGTCGGCTGCCGAGTGTTTCTATGACCGATAGCATGAATTCGATTTGAAGAGCAGCGCTTGGGACAATCCTGCCGTTCCAGAGCGACAGGCCGAACAGCAGATCTCGTTAGAACCCGACATTCAGCAGCTGCCTTGGGGCTATGTCGCCACGCCATCCTATGCCGCGAGGCTCGTTTGGGCTAGCTAACGTGCAGCGATCTGTGTCCATCGATGCAAATGGTCGAGGGTTATCGAGGTACTCTGATGGTGGCGCGACGGTGGAAGCAAAATCGAGACCCCCTCTATCGAGGGGATCATTCCGTGTCAGTCTGCGCACCAACGTCCTTGGCCGATGAATCCATTGTTCGCCATATCTTGTATTTAGAAGGGCCGGGTCGTGAAACACCCTACCTTTCGACGACTGAGCATCGCGAGGTAGCCAGTAGATTTGCCCAGCCTAATGGCGTTTGGGAGACAACCGTTCCCATCGCAGCCAGTGTCGGCGTTCGCCACATTAGCAATGTCGAACTTCTCGGACTGATGAAAGGGAATGGCCAAGGCTTGGCGAAATGGCCGAGCGCATCTGAGGTTTCAACCGCTCGCCGCTATGCCGAAGAGAGGGGAGAGCATTTACTCGACTTTCGAACGGTTAATGACCCTTCGACTTCTACAAAAGAAATATTTAAAAAGTCATGATGCTGCAATCTTGCCAGAATTGTTGGTTCAATGGCCTTCAATATGGGTCGGTAGGGCTCTCATACGGGTATTGTGCGCGCCACAAAGTAGTGCTCAATAACGCTGATGAGACGACTTGTGGTCAGCATATTAGAAAGGACTTAGGATTTGAAAGAGCGCAAGAAGTATCGAGGGTTCACTCAAAGCATTTCGATAATAGAATAATTGTTCGTGTTCTCGGTGGAGAGCACCTAGCTAGAGACTTTTCGTCCTCCTTGCAGGATGAGGAGCGGCTCAGACGTGACGAAGTAGCGGATGCAGTAATAGACTTCGGTGTTCTAGACACAACGATATCGTCACTTGCTCAGCTTAAGCCAATGCATACAGCACGCTCTGTTATTGCAATGACGAGTCTTGGGCGAGCATATGTTAGGAACTGCAGGATTAGAGGAGGCTCTTGGACGAGCGGTATAAACCTTTATTGGTGGAATAAAAACCGCTTGGATCAAATTCCAGAATTATTAGTCGATGACATAAGATACACGGGAGCGACCAGTTTGAAGCGTCAAGCGGATCTGGCGATCTGGTCTGTGATGATGCTACGTTTGTGCTTCATAGACGATATAGTTGAAGCCGCATTCGTCGAGAATGATGAAATAGGCCTTGAGAGAGGAATTACTGACCGAGCTGCAACCGCAGTTCAAGACTTTGATCTGAGAAAGTTAGGAGTGTGGATTCGTAGAGAACTTCTTCCCTCCCTTGCCGCGAGGCTTAACAACGATCGGTATCGCAGCATAGTTGGTGAGTTGAAGCGCAAATCCGAGGACGGATTTATATTGCCCGGGGAAGAGATTAATAAATAAAGACGTGTTGCGATCGAAAAGAGCGCTTATCGTATTACATAAAGTTCACCTTTGTACCAACACAGCGCGTTCGTCTTCCCAATTGTCGGCAACCGTAGATCGTCACTTAGCCGGCGGTTTTGGGCAATAGCAGTCGTTCAGCCACAGGTTTCGGAACGGCTGGAGGTGGTCGGCCGCAGAAGGGCCTCGCAGCGCAGGCGGGCGGAATGACTACCAGGCGCCCGAAGCTGAGGCCAATCCAAGCCTACAGCAGGCGCTCAGAATCTTCACCCAGAAGTAGCAACCCGATCGCTCGCACCGCCGTTTATAGGCGCTGTGAAGCATGCCTCCGGCCCCGCCTGTTAATTTTAGTGGGGTATTAGAGCATAAATCGACCTGATTGAATCGCGGGCGATTCCCAAAGCCGTTGCGATCTGATTCAGTGCGACCTCCGATCAAGGAGGTTGATACATGCCCAGGGCGTTGTCGGTTGATCTACGCAAGCGGGTAATCGCGGCGATCGAGGCTGGCGCGTCGTGCCGGCAGGCTGCGAAGCGGTTCGGCATCAGCGCGTCGAGCGCCATCCGGTGGCATGCGCTTTCGAAGGCCAGAGATGACGTCGCCCCGCAGCGACAAGGGGGCGACCGCCGATCGAAGCGGATCGAGGGCCATGCCGATACGATCCTGGGAGAACTGGCCAGAACACCGGACATCACACTTGTGGATCTGCGGAACTCGCTTGCCGGGCAAGGGATAGCGGTGAGCGTGGCAGGCCTGTGGCGCTTTTTCGAGCGGCGGCAGATCACGCTTAAAAAAAGTCCGGGCATGCGACCGAGCAGGATCGCCCCGACGTCTTGATACGGCGCGAGGCCTGGTTCGAGGGTCAGCCCGATCTCGATCCGCACACGCTGGTGTTCATCGACGAAACCTCGGCCAATACGAAGATGGCCCGTCTGCATGGACGTGCGCCGCGAGGCGAACGCCTACGTGCCTCCATCCCCCACGGCCATTGGAAGACCACCACATTCGTCGGCGCCCTAACGACTTTGGGGATGACCGCGCCGATGGTGCTTGACGGACCGATGACCGGCGAATGGTTTCTCGCCTATACCCAGCAGGTGCTTGTGCCCACGCTCCACCGTGGCGACGTCGTCATTCTCGACAATCTGCCCGCTCACAAGGGCGATGAGGTGCGTAAGGCCGTCGAGGCCGCCGGCGCCACGCTCTTGTTTCTTCCGCCGTATTCGCCCGATTTCAATCCGATCGAGAACGCCTTCTCGAAACTCAAGACCTTGCTACGCAAAGCCGCCGCCAGAACGGTTGATGAACTCTGGCGCATTATCGGTCAATCTATCGACGAATTCACCCCGGCAGAGTGCAAAAATTACTTCGCTCACTGCGGATATGATGCTTTTTGATCGAAAAATGCTCTAAAGAGACCTGTGCGCGGGTGGGCGTAGACGGCGGTCGCAAGTCGTGATTCTATGGTGCCTCTGGTGGCGGAGGCGGGTGTGGCGCATCGGGCGATTGGGCAGCAGGGTTTCGGGTTTTCGCAGCGGGAGCGGCCGCGATCGACGCTGGACGAGATCGCCGCGCTGATCGAGTGGGAGCCGATTGCGACGTTGCTGGGGCGGCTGTATCCGGCGACGAAGGGAGAGCCGGCTTGGCCGCCGCTGGCGATGTTCAGGGGGATGCTGCTGGCGGTCTGGTACGACCTGTCGGATGTGAAGCTCGCCGATGCGCTTGACGATCGCGCTTCGTTCCGCCGCTTCTGCGGTTTCTCCGGCACCGAGGCGACGCCCGAGCGCACGGCGTTTGTCCGCTTCCGCCGGCTGCTGGTCGCCCATGACCTCGACCGCGCGCTGTTCGATGCGGTTACAAGCCAGCTCACCGCCAAGGCGATCACGGTGAAGGCCGGCACCATTGTCGATGCAACGATCATCGCATCTGCGAGCGAGAACGACGGCGATGGCCGGTGGGTGAAGCACCGCGGCAAGCGCGCGACGCACGGCTTCAAAGCGCATGTGGCTTGCGATGCGGACACCGCCCTGGTCGAGCGGATCGCGGTCACGCCGGCCAACGTCAACGATGGCCGTGCCGGCCCGGACGCGCTGCCCGACTGTCCCGGCGAGGTCTTCGCCGACAGCGCCTATCGCGGATCGCACTTCGGGGGCGCCGTCCGCGCCAAGGGCGGCACGCCGCGTGTCGTGCTCAACGCCATGTGGGGCCGCGACGAGGAAGAGACGCTCGGCCGACTGCGGGATTGGAACCAGCCGATCCATCGCGTCCGGGGCCGGATCGAGAAAGTCTTCGGCACCTGGAAACGCTCGTACGGACTGCGACGGATGCGATGGCGAGGCCTAGCCAAAGCCGCCGCCCAGATCCACCTCACCGCCATCGCCTACAACCTCAAGCGAACCTTCAATCTCCTCGCCGCGACCGCCTGAAAAGCGGAGAGGACCGATCGCGTCGATCGAGACGCCGGCCAACGAGCGATCCGACAAAAACACGCTAGCACAATGCCCTACGCCCACCCGCGCACAGGTCTCCTAAATATCTGTTAAAGCCAATAAAGGTGGCGTTAGAGGGGGTCCCAATCGGCGCCGATCGGGACCCTTTGAAAAATCATATTCCTCCGCGCTTTCAAATGGTTGCGCTGAGAAGGAACGGGGTCCCGCTTCGATGCTTATCTGCACCCGTGTCGCGGCCGGGAAAGCGTAGCCAGAAAGGCGAGGTGGCCATTGGGCAAATCGAACCTGATCCGGTCGGCGAAGGTCTCTCCCAGACGTTCAGCGAAGCCGAGTCGCCGCTCGGCATAGATCTGGCGCACCTTACGCGCGTGCACTCACGTCTTTCTCCTCCATCAGCTTTCAGGTCAGGCGCCCGCGATCTCGGTGAGCAGCACCTCCCTCAGCGATATGTGCAAACGGGCGAGCATCGCCCGGTCGGGACGAGTTCCTCGCGCGACGAGTGTGCGTCCCTGGACGTAGTCCTTCGAGGAGTTGACGCAATCCAGAGCGACCACTCGTCCCTGCTTGAGATAGACGACGCTGAAGCTGCGTGCCGCTGGGTCGCCCCGCAATACGACGTCGTCATGCCCCGCCGAGAGTCCCACGCTCTGCAGTTTGAGGTCGTACTGATCAGACCAAAACCATGGAGGCGTCTCGTAGGAGGCGCCCTGGCCAATGATCGTCTTCGCCGCGACCACGGCTTGGTCGGTGGCGTTCTGGACGGATTCGACGCGCACCTCGGCGCCATCGGCATAGCGGTTCGCATGGACCGCACAGTCGCCAACGGCGAACACGCCGAATAAGCTGGTTCGGCACTGCGCGTCCACCACGATGCCGCGCTCCCCCCCGACCGCACCAGCTCCGAGCAGCGGAGCCACCGCGGGAACGATGCCGATGCCGACGATCACGAGGTCGCACTCGATTAGCGTGCCGTCCGTCAACCGAACGCCGCATATTTTGCCATCCCGGCCCCGGAGGCTGTCCACTGCGGTCTCGAGCCTGATATCAACGCCGCGGGCCCGGTGCTCGGCTTCGTAGAAGCGCGAGATTCGCTCGCCGGCCACGCGCGCCAAGACCCTGTCGAGCGCTTCGACGAGCACGACATCCTTGCCGAGTTCCCGCAGGACTGCTGCGGCCTCCAATCCGATATACCCGCCTCCGATCACAACCGCTCGGCGGATGACAGGTAGCTCGTCCCTGAGGTTGCGGACGTTGGCATGCGAACGAATGGTGTGGACGCCTTTTAGGTCGGCCCCTTCGCATTTGAGCCGGCGAGCCGTGCCACCGGCGGCCCACACCAGTTGATGATAGGCTATCGGCGGTCCGCCCTCCAACGTGACGAGACGCGCAATGTGGTCAACCGCGATTACCCGTTGTCCCAGCAGCATTGTTATGCCCTGCGCACTCCAGAAGCCCGGCGGCCGAATAAGGATTTGATCGAAGGTTGCCTTGCCCGAAAGATATTCCTTCGATAGCGGCGGTCGCTCATAAGGAAGATCCGGCTCTCCGCCCATGATCGCGACGGTTCCCTTGAACCCGCCGTTCCGCAGTGCGATCGCGGTCTCAGCGCCGCCGTGGCCGGAGCCGACGATCAGCACGTCGTAGCCGGTCGCCGGATGTTCCATTGGAGACATCATTCATGGGCCTCGGGCGATGTGAGAGGTGCGTCGATCATGAGCCGGCTTTCCTGCGCCATGATGATCGGTGAGATCGCCTCCGCGAACGCGAGCCACCCGGCGTCTTGCCAGAGGGCAGAGCGTCGCGCTGCACGGTCCGCAAACGAGGCGTAGCGCCATAGGTGGACGATCTGATTAAGGTCGCCGACCTCGGTCGCATAATATCCGAGTGGCGACCCCAAGGTGCGCCACTGGATCGCCTGGCCGAGGTTGCGGTAGAGTTCAAAGTAGCGGACCATCGATCCGAAGGAGAGGGTGTAGATGCGCATCTCGACGATCATCGATTGCGCTCCGCGCGAGGCATGGTGAGCGGAATGGCGACACCGGCGCGTGCCTCTCTCGTACTCTCGAGTGCGACCAATTGTCGCGACGCGTACCAGAGAGCCGCGAGGATCAACGGCGCGGCTGCATAGAGCGAAAAGATGCCGATGCGCAGGCTGCCGGCCGCCATGCCGATCTTCCCCGCGACATATGGGCCTAGTGCAAGCCCTACGAGGCTCATTCCGAGCAGGAAGGTCGCGCCCGCGGTTGCGCGCATTCGGGGCAGGACAAGATCGTTGATCGTCGCGATGGCGGCGCCGGACCACGCCGAGCTCACGAAAGTCGTGGCGGGCACCAGGATGAAGTAAAGCAGCGGATCACTGGTCGCGAACATCGCGACGGTCAGCGGCACCGACAGGATGAGTGACGCCGCTACCGTGAAGAGGCGACCTCGAGGGTCGCCTCGTCGCCAGCGATCGGCGATCAGCCCACCACAGATCACGCCAAGCGCAGAGCCCAGCGCCGACCCCCAGCCGACCAGCATCGAGACCTCCTGCAGAGAGGTGATCTGCGACAGGAAGAGAGCGGGCGCGTCAGGGCCGTCATAGAAGGTGCGCAGCGCGTAGGGCGAAGCCCAGAAGCCGGTCGAGTAGGTTATGAATGCGATCGCGCCGAAGGCCACCACGAGCACCACCACGACGGGCGTTCCCCATATCAGGCGAAAGGTCGCTACGTCTCGATGGCGCAGCGTCTGCACCCACGACGCGACCGCATACACACCGGTCCCGTAGATAACCCACTGTGCGACGTCGCCGCTGACGGCGGCGACTGCCGCCGCCGCCACGCCGATGGCCGCGAGCATCGCGAGGTTGACCCCGAGCTCGCCGGGCCGCCGTGCTGCCGTGATCATGGTCAGAGGGGGAACGATGGTGGCCAGCTCTTCGCCCAGTCGGCGCCATGGGGAGACACCGCGTATCCTTCGCTCACGCCAGTCGGGATCGCGGATGCCGAGGACGAGCGCCGCCATCAACAATCCGGGGAAACCGAGCATCACGAACGTCGCTTGCCATGGGGCGAGACCGAGAGGGGCAGTGCCGGGATCTGGGAAACGGGTCCGCCACCAGGACATTAGCAGGCCGCCGGCGGGCAGGCTGAGACCCAGGCCAATGTAGAGGCCGCTCGTGTAGATCGACAGTGCTGTCGCCCGGCGCTTTTCTGGAAAGAGGTCGGTGATCAGCGAATATGCGGCGGGTGACGTGCTTGCTTCGCCGATGCCGACACCCACGCGGGCCAGCGCCAGCATCGCAAAGGTAGCCGCAAATCCCGAAAGGGTTGTCATGAGCGACCAGCCGATCAGGCCCGCGGCCACCATCCAGACGCGGTTCCAGCTGTCGGCGAGACGTCCCAGCGGAATGCCGAAGAGCGCGTAGAAGATGGCGAACGCTGTGCCGTATAGGAAACCGAGCTGGGCATCATTCAATTTGAGGTCGAGCTTAATGCCCTCGGCAAGGATGGATAGGATCTGCCGGTCGATGAAGCTGATGATGTAGACCAAGGTAAGCACGGCGAGGATGAACCACGCTCGTGCCCCACCGACCGCGTCGGACTTCGCGCCAGGCGACATTCTTCTCTCCCGTCTGGCGTCATACGTTCACTTCGCCGCCGGAGGTGCATAGGAGTTGAAGGAGATATCGTCAACACATTGATGATATCTCCTGTGTCTCAGGTCTTCTCGCTTTTGCGGGCGTCCGTGATCGCCTGGAAGTGTTCGACCTGTTCGGCGAACCCCTCCTGGAAGTTCCTGATGAGGTTGGTCGTCTTGCGGCTGCCGTCGGGCTCCTCGGTGATGCGCTCGTAAGCGCCGACTGCCTTCGCGAACACCTCGACCGTGGTGCAGCCATTTGGGCCAGCGGTCTTCGGACCATATAGTTCGTGGGCCGCATGCATGAGAACGTCGCCGGGGTGGAGGGTTCGCCCATCGACTTCGAGAGAGCCCCGGACGACGGTCTCGAAGCGATCGCAGGGGTGCGCGTGACGGGTAATCACGAATCCTGGCTCCATCTGCAGGATGAAGGCCATAGGTGTGTCGTCGTCGTCGGGGTCGCCAATGGCGAAGAGCGACGCTTTGTTTCCGATTGTGGAGGCCTGCTCGAACATGGAGCGGAAGCGCTCGGGCGATTGCCAATAGTCGGCATCGTGATCCAGCGAATAGGTGGGCATTGTTTTCCTCTCGGCGGGCCGCCTCGCATGTGCTCGAGAGGCCGCTTACCAGAGTATCCGCAGCGCACCTCCCTCGGCGGGTCGGGTCGGTGCTCGGACTAAATGTTGGAGCTGCCGCCATAAAACGACTTATGAAGCCCGAGTCATGACGGAAACGACTAGCACGAGCGCGCGGCGAACCACTCCCTGAAGCTAGGTGAGAGGGCCGATCACAGTACCTTCGAGGACGAGCTCCTCGATACTGTTGCGCAGGAACGCGGCTAGCCGTTCCGCCCCCCGGGTCCGCGATCGGTCCGCGAACCACACGAGGCCGGCAGGCCTGCTGGCCTGTTCGGCCTGGATGGGCATCGCCTTGAGACTTCCCCTCTGAAGCTCGCCCGCCACCATGAGGGCCGGCAGGACGGTGATCATGTCTGACGATTGGAGAATTTCGCACAGGAACCCGACCGAACCCGCGCGGACGAGGCCAGAGGGACGAAGTCCCAGCTCCTCGGCGAACGCCTCGATCTCTGGCCCGAAACGCTGCGAATAGGTCGGCAGAACCGCCTCGAAGTCGAGCACACTTGTTGACGCGTCGGTGAACAACGGATGACCGGGTCGCGCGACGAGGGCCAGTGGCTCGTTGTAGAGGCGTTCCATGACGAACCTGTCCTCCTCCGGACCGCGGTAAATCCGTCCCAACATGAGGTCGATCTCGCCCGAAGACAGCTGCACCAGCAGGTCGTTCGTCAGGCCCTCGATCACGCGCACCTGAAGGCCGGGGACGCTCTCGACGATTGTCGTCAGGAATCTCGGCAGCAGGCCGAGCGCCGCCGACGGTAGCGCCCCGATGGTGACGGTGTCGGTCGAACCCGCCATGCTGCGGTCGAGCTCGTCCTCGAGACGCCGGAGCGTTGCAAGGATAGACTTCGCCGCGCGCACCGGCCCGTCGCCGTGCATGCTTCTAACGACTCCGCGTGCCGAACGGTCGAACACCCTTGTCTGCAGGATGGTCTCGGCCTCGTGAAGTGACTTCGACAGCGCCGATTGCGTCATGCCGAGCGACACAGCGGCGCGCGACAGGCTGCCGCACTGATCGATCGCGGCGATCGCCCTGAGCTGACGCAGGGACAATCTGCTATCCAGAAAACGTTGCATCGTGGAACTCCGTTCGCTGCCACAGCCATTGGAGCGCAGTCTCTTACTCGCGATGGTATTACGAGTCCGACTGGCTTGGAAGGCGTAGAACAAGTGTGGTTGCCCTAGCCCGCCTTTTTGGGATGCGGTTTCCGCCGCGTGAAGGCATGACCAACTGGAATGGCTAGGGCGGGATTATTCGCGGCGTGGTGCAGCGCCGAGGTCGTATTGAGCCGCCGGCGGGCGAAGCCGCCCGGAGGCAGGATGACCGGGGTTGATGCGAAGTTGAACTCGGCACTCGCCGGAATTGATTGGAAAGATGAAGCATGACTTACTCCACCACCATCGCCGCGTCTGACCAAAGCGGCGAGTTCGCGGTCTACGTCGCCGAGCCCGCTGGCACGCCGCGCGCCGCGATCGTCGTTGTTCAGGAGATCTTCGGCGTGAATGCCGGCATCCGCCGCAAGTGCGACCTGCTCGCGCAGGAGGGCTATTTGGCTCTGGCGCCCGACCTGTTCTGGCGGCTCGAGCCGGGACTCCAACTCGATGCCGACAACGCGGCTTCGATGGCCAAGGGCGTCGAGCTCGTCGTCAAGTTCGACACTGACGTCGGGGTCACGGACCTCCAGACGACGATCGACCAAGCGCGTGCCTTGTCCGGAAATCGCAAGGTCGGGATCGTCGGCTACTGCCTGGGGGGAAGGATGGCAGCTTATGCGGCGGCACGCACCGATGTCGATGCATCGGTCGGCTATTACGGGGTCATGATCGAGAACATGCTGGGCGGGAAGGACGCGATCCGCAATCCGCTGATGCTGCACATTCCAGAGCACGACGACCACGTGCCGAAGGAAGTGCAGGAGAAGATCCATGCTGCCTTCGATGCGCACCCCCAAGTCACGCTGTATGACTATCCCGGCGAGCACCACGGCTTTGCCGACATGTTCGGCAAGCGGCGGTCCGAGGCCGGCGCTGAGCTTGCCGACAAGCGTTCAAGAGACTTTTTCGAATCCGCGCTCGCGTGATTTCGAACGCATTGCCTTCAGGACGATTCCCATGAAGATCATCGCGCTGGAGGAGCATGTCGTTCCTCGTCAGGTAAGCGAGGAATGGGTCCGCACTGCCGATCGCCAGGACCCCAGCGTGGCCTACACCCCGCAGCACCTCGCGAAAAGGCTCGAGGATCTGGGCGACCTGCGGTTGTCGGAAATGGACGACGCTGGCATCGACGTTCAGGTCCTGTCGCTGCCGCCGCCTGCGTTTCAGAATTTCGGGCCTGATGACGCCATCGCGCTGTCGCGCGACTTCAATGAGGTGATGGCGGCGACGGTTGCCAGTCGACCCGACAGGTTCGAGGCTTTTGCCTCGCTGCCGATGCCGGACCCGGAGGCAGCCGCCGCTGAGCTGGACCGCGCGGTGCGCAAGCTCGGACTGCAGGGTGCGCTGCTTTGCGGCCGGACTGGCGATCTGCACATGGACGATCGGGTGTTCGACCCGGTGTACGCGGCGGCGGAGCGGCTCGGCACGCCGTTGTACATTCATCCCCAGATGCCGCCCCCGAGCGTGATGGACGCCTATTATAAGGGATTCGAGCCGGTCGCCGGGTTCATGCTCGCCACGGCGGCAGTGGGTTGGCATTACGAAGCCGGGCTCGAGTTCCTCCGCATGGTCATGGGAGGCGTTTTTGACCGCTTTCCGACACTTCAGGTCATGCTCGGTCACTGGGGCGAGGTCGTCCTGTTCTACGTGGACCGCATCGCCGTCCTCGACAAGGCCAACCTCAAGCTCGAGCGGCCGGTCAAGGAGTACTTCCAACAGAACGCCTACTATACGCCGAGCGGCATCTTCACTGAGGACTATCTGAACTGGACGATCGCGACAGTCGGTGTCGGGCGGATCATCTTCTCGCAGGACTATCCCTACCAGATGTCCGGCGGCGGGGGTGCGCGCGCATTTCTGGAGACGGCGTCGATATCACAGGACGATAAGGAGCGGATTGCTCACCGTAACTGGGAGGATCTGACGTCACGGATCGTCCGCTCGTGAATCGGGATTGTCATCTCGATAGATCCGGCACGGAGCGCATGAGGCTGTACTTCTCGCCGGGTGCATGCTCGATGGTCGTCCGCATGGTGTTGAACCACGTCCAGGAGCCGTTCGAGGCGGTCCCGGTCGACCTCTCGGCGGGCGAGCAACGGGCTCCCGGTTTCCGAGCGATAAATTCGAAGGGCAAGGTGCCGACGCTGGTGAGGGAGGACGGCTCCGTCCTAACCGAGCTTGGCACGATCCTCGCGTGGGTTGCGGCGCGACACCCGGAGCATGGGCTGCTGCCGACCGATAATGAGGCGAGGACTCGCGTCCAGGAGGCTGTCGAATACTGCATTTCAACCATCCATGCGCTTGGGACGACCCGCATCTTCGTCCCCTCGGCCTTCGGCAAGGCGGAAGACGAGGAAGCGATCAAAGCGGAAGGGCGGCGCATAGTCGGTGAAGGGCTGCGGGTGCTCGAGGGGCGCATGGCCGGCGACGTTCACTTGGCCGACGAGTTGTCGATCGCCGATTTCGTCATATACTGGCTCGCGCTCGGGGCAGTCATGTCGGGGTTGCCGCTCCCGCCCCGAATCCACCATGACTACACCGCGATGCAGCAGCTCGATGCCGTGCGGCAGAGCCTGACTGACGAGGGCTTCGTATAGTCGCTGGGCGTGCATTGCCGGCCGCCGGGCCGCCCTTAGGGCGCACCGCGCCGGAGATAGACAGCATGACAGATATCGACGACGCTAAGAACCAGCTGGTGGTCGCGAACCGCATCCTCGCAAGGGAGGGCGTGACAGATGCGTATGGCCACGTCAGCATACGTAGCCCCATCCGCCCTGACCGGTTTCTGCTGTCACGTTCCTGCAGTCCGGCTCTGGTAGGGATCGACGACATTCTCGAATTCGATCTCGACGGTCTAGTGGCCGGAACGGATCGGCGTCCACCATATGTCGAGCGCTTCATCCACGCCGCGATCTACGCGGCCCGGCCCGAAGTGTCCGCGGTGGTACATAGCCACGCTACCGACGTCCTCCCTTACACGGTGACATCGACACCGCTCCGCGCCGTCATTCACAGCGCGGGCGTGATCGGATACGAGCTTCCATGTTGGGACATTCGCGACCGCTTTGACGACACGAACATGCTTGTGGTCGACATGGCGCAAGGTCGAGATCTGGCTGAGCGGCTCGGTGCCAACAAGGTCGTGCTGATGCGCGGTCATGGCTTCAGCGCCGTGGCCGGGTCGCTGGTCGAGGCGATCCGCATCTGCGTCTATTTGCGTGTCAACGCAGCAGTGCTTGAGAAGGCGCTCGCGCTTGGCGAGGTGACCTACCTGAGCGAGGGTGAGATCGAGCGGATCGGCGGCATCGACCCAGGAGCGCCGGAGGTGCAGCGGGCCTGGCGATACTGGGCTACGCGGGCGGGCTGCGAGGATATGCTCGACGGATGAGCCGGCTCTAGCGCGGCATGGCCCCAAGATCCTCGGGATGATCGCCGGCCACGTTCATTTTCACGTCTACGGCCTCGCGCAGCGCCTTGAACAGCTTGTCGAACACTTTCGGATTGTCCGCACGGAACTGCTCGTCGGCACGCCGCAGGATGGCTGCCGCTTCCTTTAATTTCGTCTCGCCCTCGGCGCTCAGGCTGACGACGCGTGCGCGCGCATCGCGGGCGTGGCTGGCTACATCGACCAGGCCCTTTTTGCTGAGCGGTTTCATCACTTGAGAGGCTAGCGCCGTGCTGATGCCGCAGGCGTCCGCGAGCTCGCGCTGGGTCACGCCCTTCACGTTGGACTCCAGCAACCAACCGAGACCGATCATCAGGACGAATTGCATCTCCGTAAGGTCGATCTTGGCGAGTTCGGCGTTGAGCTGGCGGTGCCAGATCGAAGACATGAGCCTCAGCAGGTAGCCGAGCACATCGTAGGATGAGTTGTACCCAGTAATTTCCGAGAGCTTTAGACTCATTGCTATTGCGGACTCCAACCCGATACGATCACCCTCGAGCGTTATGGGTCGGGGGAAGATCGTGTCAACCAAGGTCCCCACATATCTGCAACATGGTGACCAGATTGGGTCCAGATCTTTAGCTCTTTGGCGGATTGGCCACCGGACAGACGAATACGATCCCGCCGTCGACCCTGGTGGGGTACGTGGCGATGGGTTCGTAGCACGGGGAGGCGATCGCCTCACCCGTGCGAATGTCGAAGCTGCCCATATGAATTGGACAGAAGACCTGGTTGCCTTCGGTGTGTCCATCCGAAAGCCGCGCGTAGGCGTGTGAGCAGATGTTCCCGAGCGCGAAGAAACCGCCGTCGGACCTGCACAGGACCATCTCCACCCCGTCAGCGGTGACCATCGAGGGGAATTCGGAATCTATCTCCTCGACTGGCAGCGTGGGAACCCAGCCGCCGTCGGCCGCCGTATCGCTCACGCCAGCGCCTCGGTCTTGGCGCTCCGCTCTGCCTTGAGTGTCGGCATCGGCGGGTTCTGCAGGTAGTCGCGACCAACCTGTTCGGCGATGCGTACCAACACAGGCGGTTCGTTGGGCGACCCGCCAATCGTATTCGCCGGCAATATCCGGTCGTTCGCAAACGTCGGGGGCAGTTCACTCTCGGTTAGGTAGAACCCCTTCGGGTCCTTGCCCTCCGCGACGGCTTTGATGCCCTGACGAACGTACCGACGGAACATGACGATCCCGCGATCATGCGTGCCCAGATGCTCCAGCGCGATGATGTTGATCGGGCCCTGTCCGACTTGAGCCTCATGGTCGCCGGGCAGCCACTGGCGATCCGCGTAGGGTCGGTCGTCGCGTTGCCCGAAGACCTCGAGCGCGCGCCGTTTCTCGAACGGCATCGTCTCCTCGGCGGCGACATGACTGACGTAGAAGTTGATGCTCTTGTCGTCATCGACCGGCAGCGTCCAGAATGTCATGAACGGCGGCGTTGCCTCCTTCGGTGAGGAACCCGCCTCGAAGATCGAGCTGATGCAGTGGATGTTCGGGCCGAAGAATTCGGCCGAGCGAACCCAGACGTAGTCGCCCGAGCGACGGGCGGCGAGATACATGGCGCCCGCGGGTGTTTCCATGAAGGTCAGTTCGGGGAAGTGCTCGAACTCGTCGGCGAAGTGCTCCACACCACGCTTTTGCGGTATGACGTGGAGAATGTTGGTGTGGTGCGGATCGACCACATTCTCCTTGATCTGCACCCAGTTGCACTTGAGCTCGAGGCGCTCGCCAGGGACTAGTTCGACGCCGGGGATGTCAAAGCGATCCAGCATTGGAAAGGCTGGAATGCGTTCGGGCGGACCCATATAGACGAAGGCGATGCCCGCGAAGACGCGGACTGGATACCCGCCCTGCGTCACCTCGCACTTCAGGCGCTCAGCATTCGGGTCGCCGGGGATGTCGAGCAGCGTCCCGTTCGGCGCGAACAGCCGCCCGTGATAGCAGCAGCGGATGCCGCGCTTCTCGACGATGCCGAATTCGAGCGAGGTGTTGCGATGGCAGCAATGGAGATGGAGCACGCCGACCTCACCGCTGCCATTCTTGAAAGCAACGAGGTCCTCACCGAGCGCGCGGACCCGCAGGGGGAGCTCGCCGAGTTCGCTGACATACGCGACCGGATGCCAGAAGCGCCGCAGGTATTCGCCACCAGGAGTGCCGCGTCCGACGCCGCACAGCATCATATCTGGCGTCGCGACCTGCTTGCGGTAATAGCCGTCGTAAGCGGACGGCATGCGGGTGTCGTTCGTGGTCGTCATAGCCTCTCCCACCGCCTCGTGGGCGGTTCAAACTAGTCAACGTATTGACTATATTGCACTGTGCGCCGTGTCAACGCGCAATCGACAGCGGCGTCTTGAAAGCGGTACGGCAGGAGACCTGGGGTCCCCTGCCGTGCTGCAAGTCAGCGTCTATCGGCCGGGGCCTTCACCACTTGATGGAGAGTCGTCCCCCGAAGGTCCGCGGCGGCTCGAGGCCGCCGCTCGCGGCAGCGGTCGCCGACCCCCCGTTGATCGTCGTGAAGACGGTGGCGTCCTCTATGTTGCGAACGTAGAACTGGATGTTCCAGCGGTCGCTGCTGGGGGCGAAGGTTAGTGAGGCGTCGGTGCGATGGAAGGCATCTTGCCGCTGGGTTGGAAGGTTGTTGAAGGCGCCGTAGTGTCCGTCCTCGTACTGCGTGTCGACGCGCCCGGTGAGCGTCGCGCCACCCGGCAGTTCGAAGCGCTTCTCGATTCCCCCCTGCAGATTGACGTCGGGCGCATTGATCATCTGGTTGCCGTTGAAGTTGTAGCCGACGCCCGCAAAATCATCGTAGCGAGCGTGCTGGAGCACGATTGCGCCGTTGATCGACCAAGTAGGCGTGATACGGGCACGCAGATTGACGTCGACGCCGTAGATCGTCGATTTCTCGGCGTTGAGCACGGTCGACAGTCCGGTGGCGCTCACGAACTGGATCGCCTGGAAGTTCTTGTAGAGATAATGGAAGGCCTCGACGTTGAGCTCCAGCCGATTGTCGAAGAACCGCGACTTCAAACCACCGGAGATAGCGGTGAGCTTAGATTCAGGAACGACTGGGTTCATCGGGTTGGTGGCCGTCGGCCCGGCATCCGGGTTGTAGCCGAATCCGATGTAACCGGACTGGAGATTGGCGTAGACAAGCACGCGGTCGGCGAGGTCGTAGTCGGCGCCGAGCTTATAGTCGGGCCGCGACTGCGCCCGGTCGAACGCGATCCGAACGCCTGCGGCACCGGTGCCCGACGCCTCGATCTTGTCGCGCGAATAACGCGCGCCGGCCGTGAATCGTAGCTTATCAGTCACCGACACGATCGCCTGAGCGAACGCGGCATAGTTGGTGTTAGTCTGATCGGTCAGGTTGAGTAGCACGGGCGTGAACGCCGTAGGTGACGTGTAGCGGTATTGGCTGTCCGTAAAGTTGGTCTTGTTATGCAGATAAAACAGACCAGCGGTGAGTTTCACCGGCCCGACACTGCCGTTCCAGCGGAGCTCCTGCGATAACTGGCGCTCGCGGTCGAAGACATAGAGCTTGTTGCCTGCGGAGCCGCTGAAATAAAGGTATTCCGCCTTGAAGTCGACATAGGCCGGAATGTAGGTGAACGTGCTGCCGCCGGCATCGAGCGTTACGTTCGCTCCGACGATATCATTCCTATTGTCCTGATAGTTTTCGCTGCCGTTCAATGGATTGCCGGCGACCCCGACCGCAGGCAGCCGGAACGGATGGTTCCGATCGGCCGGCGGGTTTGGGACTAGATTGGTGATCGGCTTGCCCGTGTCATGGCCGTGCTGGTAGAAGACGTAGGCCCGCAACCCCTCCGCGGGCTTGACCAGCGCCGAGATACGACCACTCCAGTTATTCTGCGCGGCCAATCCGTTGCCATAGAAGGAATCGCGGCGTTTGTAGATGCCAGCGACGCGGAAGCTCAGCGCGTCCAAGACGGCCAGGTTCTGACCACCGGTGACTTCTAGGGCATTGTAGCTCCCGTATGACGCCTGCACATTACCCGAAAAGTCGTCTTTGGGAGCCTGCGAGTACAGGTTGATCGCGCCGCCAGCCGCGGATCCGCCGTACAGCGTCCCTTGCGGGCCGGCGATGGATTCCACACGGTCCAGATCGTAAGTCAGGCCGAAGGTGCCGTAGCGCTGGATGATCACGCCGTTGAGGAGCAGCGCCGAGGCCGCCTGGAAGTTTGGAAGGTCGCTGCGTGTGCCAATTCCGCGAATAAACACCTGCGTGACGGGCCCTTGTGCGCGCAGATTGGCGCTTGGGAGGATTTTGCCCAGCGAGATCGCGTCCGTGATACCGCGCGTCTGAAGCTCCTCGCCACCGACCGCCACGATCGAGGCGGGTGCGCGTTGTGCGTTCTCGGATGTCTTGCGCGCCGTGACGACGATGTCGGTCAAGCCGGTCGTGTCGGTGGTCTGCGGCGTCTCCGGCGTGCCCGCAGGCACTGGCGGACTGGCCATTTGAGCATGCGCGGGTGCGCTGATCGCGCACACCATCGCGATTGCCGACACGCCTGTCGGACGAAGGATTGTTTTCATTGCCTCTCCCCTGATGCTGCCACCGTCTTCGAGCGGCCTCCGCCGTGTTATCTTCGGACCGAGAGATCGTCAATGTATTGACAACATTAACGTGGTTTTTATTCCGGCAGTGTCAGGACGGCGTCGCCACAAAGCGAGCGACAGCATCCGTCTCTGCCTTGGAAAGCGGATCGGGGGTCAGGCTGGGCATACCTTCAGGTGGATCGAGGATCAGCGCGGCTATCGCCGACGCGTCGCGGTTCTTGCCCTCCTTGATCAGGTTTGGCGCTATGCCGCCCTCTCGCGCGGCTCCATGACACACGGCGCAGTTCCGCCGGTAGAGCGCCTCCCCGTCCGCGACGGTGTTGGCCGTATTCGGCCGCGCTCCGGACGCCGCGACTTTTGCAAGCGCGGGTACGGCCGTGTAGGGGCGGCCGGCCTGAAGCAATCGGACGAAGCGCTCAATCTGGCCAAGGTCGTCGTCGGGCAACGCCCACGACGTATAGGGGGGCATCGCACCCTTCGGATTCCGGACGTATCGGCGGAAGGAGGTGTCATCCAGCCGCGACGCCGAAAGCGGAGGTCCGGACAGAATCGATCCCTGGCCCGCCAGGCCGTGGCACTGGTAGCAGCCCTGCCGGACGTAGAGCCGCTGCCCGGGATCGCCCGTCTCATAGGGGGCGGTCAGTCGTGCGATCGACTGGGCGCTTGTGCGCGCGCTGCTCGGGCTCAAAATGATGGCCACTGACAGCACGACAGTCGGAACGAGGAGAAGTGGAATGCGCACCGGTCACCTCATCTGCGTCAGAGTGTCCAGAAGTGCGGGACGTCCGCTCTTCACGACCTCGAGCGCCCGTTGAAGAGCGCCCACCAACTCGTTCGGCTTCGAAATCGGCCCCTCGGCATGAACACCCATACCTCTTGCGATCTGGGCGAAGTCGATCTCTGGGTCAGTCATCATCGTTCCGATGGCCCAGGAGTAAGGGTCTCGGTCGCGCCGTCCCGCCATGCGCTTGAGGTGCATCGTCTCCTGGTGCCACGAACGGTTATTGTGCATCACCATCAATAAAGGGAGCCGGTGATGCGCGGCGGTCCAGAGAGCGCCGGGAAGCATCATGAGGTCGCCATCACACTGGATGGCGACCGCAATGCGGCCAGCGTCCCGGTGGGCAAGCGCCGCGCCGACTGCCGCTGGTGCGCCATATCCAACACCGTAGCCACCCTCGCCACCGATGTATTGGTGGTATTTCGTGAAATCCCAAAGCCGCTGGGGCCATGAACTGACGAAGGCGTGGTTCGAGACAAGTCCCCAGTCAAGCCCGCTGATCTGCTCCCAAATCTCCATCGAAAGCCGGGCCGTGCTGATCGGAGAGGCATCCCAGCCAATCGCCGCAGCCGATGCGTCGTCGGCTCGCATCGTCGTGTAGGCCGCCTTGAGTTTCTCCGTCCGTGCCCCGATCGTCGCCAACTGCTCGGGCGAAGCCTGCCGGTGGACGGCGGCGATCAGCGACGGCAGGCTCGCCTCCGCATCCGCGTCGATCGCCAGATCCGCGGCGAAATACCGCTGGGCGTCCTGCACGACGGACCTCACATAGCCATAGTTGGCGCTAATCCCGATCACCTTCGCGTCGCCGTTCGCGATCCTTCGCGAGGGGCGGCCGATGACATCGGGCACGGCGTTGATAGTGCCCCAGAGGTCGGTCAGTTCGAGACCGAGGATCGCGTCGGCCTGGCGCACGAGCGTGTTCTGGAGGCTTGTCTGACACAGATAGTGCGTGGTCGGCATGTTGAGCCGGCCCGCGCGATCTATCACTGGGGCGTTCAGGAGCGTCGCCAATTCGACGATCAGGTCCACGCCCCGCTGTGAGCGTGCTGCGCGGTCGGCAACAATCAGCGGTGCCGATGCGGCGAGAAGGATACCGGCGGCGCGTTCAATCGCCTCGGGCGCTGCTGCCGGCGGCGACACCGGCGCACGCGCGGGGACCTTAAGCCGGGCGCCTTCCCCGACATCCTCTTCCTGGAGCTCGGAGTCAGCCACGATCATCACTGGCTCATAGGGCGGCGTCATCGAGAGTTCGTGCGCCCGCATGTAGGATTCCGCATAGTGCTCGAGGCTGACGGGAGTGTCATCGTATTTGACATATTCGCGGACGAATGCGCCGAGATCCTGTGCGGAGTGCACCCACTCTACACCGGGACGCCGCTTCGTGGCGTCAAGGCTGTTGCCCGCGATCACCATCATCGGCGCGCGGTCACACCAAGCGTTGTAGATCGCCATCGATGCGTGAAGGAGCCCGACCGTGCTGTGCACCAGGCACGCCATGGGCTGGTTAGCGACCTTTGCGTAACCGTGCGCAATTCCGGCTGAAATCTCTTCATGCACGCAGACGATCAATTCAGGCGCGCGGTTACCCCCATAGTTAACGATCGACTCGTGGAGACCGCGGAAGGTCGCGCCCGCCATGGCAGCGACGTAGCGCGTGTCGGTCGCCTTGAGCAGGTCGACCATGAAGTCCGATCCGGGGCGCTTGACCAGCTGCGGTTCGTCGTCGACGAGCGGGAGCGCGCCGTTCTCCGCGGCGGCAGCCGCCGTACCGGGCGGCGCTACCTTCCTCGGTGCGGGCTCCCCCTGGCCTTGCGCGAAAACGGGCACCGCAGGCGCGGCAACGCCTGCCAGCACTGAAGCCTTGATAAAGCTGCGACGGCCGAGATGTTTGGCGTCTTTCATGTCTCTCCATCCCGGCGATATTGGTTCCGCCGTTAACAGAGAATCGCACAGACGCCGCATATCGTCAATACATTGACATATTTTCGCTCGCGTTGCGTCTTCGATTTGCGGGCGAGTATACCATCGGCTCATTTCTCGCCTAAGGTGCTGCCGACGGAATCGAGGGGCTCAGGAGCGTTCCGGCTCGCCCGGAACTTCTCAAGCGTCTCTCCGTGCATGCCGACATAGACGACTGCATTGGGCAGGCCGAGCACTGCGGCGAGCTTCTCGAGACCGAAGAAAATGGCGCCCCGTTCGATGAGCCCGCTCCGGTCGCAACTCGAGATCAACGCCTGATCGATGGGGTCGAGCCCCGAGCCCGCGAGAGCTCCCGCTTCATCTGCCAGGAAGGCGGTGCGATGCTCTGGCACGACCATCTGCTGGAGAAAGCGGTTCAGGTCGTACCGCTCGACGCTCAGTCCGAGTGTGAACGATTGCCTTTGCGGCAGCTCAAGCGTCGCGCGATCGAGCTCCGACACGGGCCGCAGCATTCCAGTACGAGACCTGTTCTCGAGCAATAGGGTGGAGATGCCGGTCATCGACGGCAGGTAATAATCGCGCGAGAGAACCTCCGGACGCGCCGCCAGTGCACCTCGCATGATTAGCCACATCACGGCCTCGGAACTCTCCCACCCGCCGCGCATCGCGAGCTCGCTCTAGCTCATCCGCACCACCGTCTCGGGATCGTCTACGATGAGGTCAACGAACTGCCGATCCCATTCGGGGTCTTTGAAGCCCGCCCGTGGACCTGATGCGACGGCCCGCCGGTGGCGACGATCGCGACCGCAAGATCATCGTGATAGCTCTCGATCGCCCGACGCAGTGCCTGCCCGAGCTTCCAGCAGCGCAGGGCGCTCGGAACTGGGGTCTGCAGCACTCCGACGGCCAACGGGGATCATCGCGAACGGCCAGCGCTCGGCATGATCGGCGAGGAGACTCATCGGAGAGAAGCAGCCGTGGTCAAGCCCCCGCCGCTGGAAGAAGGTCATGTCGAACTCGTCGGCGACAAGGCGCTCGGCGATATGTCGAGCGAGCGCGGGGTGGCCGTCGATTGCGGGAATCGCTCGCGTGCCGCCGCCCTCGTCAGCGACCGAGTGGCTGGCGCCCACGCCCAGTGCGAAGGTCGAATAGTGGTCGAAGAAGAAACAGGTGACGTGGTCGTTGTAGATTGTGAAAATCAGGTGGCCTGTGCTCGTGCAGCCATTGCGTCAGCGGAGCATAGGCCGCGAAGATCGGCGCCCAAGAAGGATCTTGCTGCTTCCCGGCGTCGAGCGCGAAGCCGATCATCGGCGTGTGCGACGTCCAAATACCACCGATTATGCGCGCCATTCCTATCTCACTCAATCCACTTAGTTGGGCCGTCATGCCGCGAGGCCAGCGCCGCGGCAGCGTGCTGGAGGGGGAGACCTTGCCTAGACTTCAATATCGGCGTTAAGGGGCAACAGTCACAATATCAACGTATTGACGATATTCGGCATGCATGGCACATTGCCGGAGGAGGAGAGATGATGAGATACTTATCGCTAGCTGGGAGCCTCTGCCTAGCCATCGCTACCGCCGCGCTTGCTGCCCAACCGCCGGCCAGCGTACAGAAGGGGCGTCGGTTCTTCGCTCAGTGCGTCTCCTGTCATTCGATGGATGGCTCTGCTGGCGTAGGTCCAACCCTGCTCGGAGTGTTTGGCCGTAAGTCGGGCGCCGCTACGGGGTTTGGATACTCGCCAGCGATGAAGGGCGCCGGGATCGTCTGGAACGATGCTGCGCTTGATTCCTTTCTCCGTGCTCCGCAGCGCTTTTTGCCGCGCAACAAGATGCCTTATGCGGGGATGGCGAACGAGCAGGACCGCCGAGACGTGATCGCGTATCTGAAGGCGGCGAAGTAGTGTCACGCAACTCTATGGAGCGGACGCAGACGGGCACAATCAGCAGGAGGGCCGCAATCACTTCAGCCGTGTCCTTGGTGGCGACAGGACTCATGCCGCGAACGCTTATGGCGACGCCTGTCGCTCCCGCTCCCACGTTGGAGCGGGCCATCGTCGATGTCGTGATCGCGAATCGGATACTGGCGAACCAGGAGGTCGTGGATGCGTACGGCCATGTCAGCATGCGGCATCCGACGAACGCAAACCGGTTCCTGCTGTCGAGGTCGCGGAGCCCCGAGCTCGTCGAGGCGGGCGACATCGTGGAGTTCAACCTCGATGGCACAGCTGCGATACCGGAGAAGGCGCCCTTCTACATAGAGCGATTTATCCATGCGGGGATCTACGCCGCTCGGCCAGACGTAAATTCCGTCGTCCATGCACACGCGGCGGAAGTGTTGCCATTCACGATCTCAAAGACTCCCCTCGAGCCCGTCATCCAGAATGCCGGTGTTGTCGGGTCGCGAGTGCCCGTCTGGGACAGCCGCGCCCATTTCGGAGATACCAATCTGCTCGTCAGTGACATCGCGATGGGCGCTGACATCGCCGCAAAGCTCGGCAAGGAGCGCGTCGTTCTGATGCGGGGCCATGGCTTTGCGGCAGCGGGACGCAATCTTATCGAGGTGCTGCGCATGGCGATCTATCTGCGTCTCGACGCAAGGGTATTGACGGAGGCGCTAAAGCTCGGCCCCGTGGTTCCACTTTCTGAAGGGGAGATCAAGAAGATCGCGGACGTCGCACCCACGGCGCCCGAGCTTCAGCGTGCCTGGGCGTACTGGGCGACCAAAGCGGGATGCGCCGATCTGCTGGAGAAGCCGACTCCTTAGTACCGATTGGCTCGATTCGGTACACGTGTCGGTGACGGTCCAAGCCTTAACAGAAGGTCTCATCCGGAGACGGCTCGGATGGTCTGACGTGATGGCGTGGACGGCCCCTGCACCAGCGTAGCTGTGCAATACTGCGGTCGTTGTAGGTCCACGTCTAGGAGTCGGCAGATGAAGCAGGAGGTTGTCACCGTCGGGTTGGATTTGGCGAAGAGCGTTTTTCAGGTGCACGCGATCGCCCGCGACGGTGCCGTGCTGGTGCGGCGCAAGCTACGGCGCGCAGAGCTAATCGGCTTCTTCACTGATCTTCCAGGGTGCCTGGTCGGCATGGAGGCATGTGCGTCGGCGCATCACTGGGCACGGGAGCTGATAAAGTTGGGGCATGAGGTACGGCTGATGCCACGGGCCTATGTGAAGCCCTATGTGAAGCGCGGGAAGACCGACGCAGCCGACGCCGAGGCCATTTGCGAGGCGGTGACGCGTCCAACGATGCGGTTCGTTGCGGTGAAGACCGTAGACCAGCAGGCGATGTTGATGCTGCACAAAAGCCGCGACCTGATGGTGCGGCAGCGGACGATGCTCATCAACGCGCTTCGAGGGCACCTGGCTGAGTACGGCGTCGTGACAGGTGTCGGCGCGGGCGGCGTGACCGCGATGCTAAAAGCGTTGCACGAACAGCAAGACAAGCTGCCCGTTCACGCCGGCTCGGCCCTGCACGCCCTTGCCGCCCAGCTACGGGCGCTCTCGAGCGAGGTCGACCGGCTCGAAGCGCAGATACTCGCGTGGCACCGAGCCGACGAGACGAGCCGCCGGCTCGCCACGATACCGGGCATCGGTCCGATCACCGCGTTCGCCATATCAGCGGCAGTGCCGGATGCCTCGCTGTTCCGATCTGGGCGACAATTCGCAGCATGGTTCGGGCTTACCCCGAGAGCGAACAGCTCCGGCGGCAAGGAGCGTCTCGGCGAGATCACCAAGCAGGGTGACGGCTATTTGCGACGGCTACTCGTAGTCGGCGCGACGGCAGTCATGCGTATGGCGCGCAAGAATGCAGCTCGCCAACCTTGGTTGGCACAGCTTCTCGAGCGCAAACCGGCGAAGATCGCGACCGTAGCGCTCGCCAACAAGACAGTGCGCATTGCCTGGGCGGTGATGTCGCGCAACGAAGTCTACGCGGCGTCCGCCGCGTGACCGTCGTCCGCGCCGCCGGGTAACGCCCGTGGCCGGAAGGCGTAGGAGTAGCTGAGTAGTGATGACGACCCGGTCAGACCGGGGGTCGGCAAAACCTAGGGGGTCACAGCGCTTCGAGCGCGATGACGTGATTAGGGAGCCGGCCTGCGGACTTCATCAGGGCCAGCAGCCATACGGTGCTGCGCGAACAGGCCGAACACATGGATGCACCCGACCGGTGCTCATCGCTGTACAAACGCTCTTGCGCCGCAGGGGTCGTCGACACATGACCCCCGCCTTGCGCGCCACTGGCATCATCAGACCCGTACAATAATCCCGAAGCGGCTCGGCCCGATCGGCATGCCCAATGACCTCGATCAAGGCTTCCACATATCCATCAAATGCCGTTGCTTCGCTGCAGTCCTCGCTCACCATGGCGCTCATCCATCGCTGTGACTCCGCAGCCTATCACAACCCGGCGCCCAGCGAATCTCCCAACGCACCCGTTTCTGACTCAGTAAGATTAGGTGTAGTTCTGTGTGCCGGCACGGTCAGGCCAATTCTAGTCCAAGTCCCAAGGGTTCACTCGCCGCCACCGCCACTGATACGGAAGCGAGCCGGATCTTGGGGCACGTTCATCGGTTTGCCAGCGATCGCGGCTTGCAAGTTGGCGAACTGCGGGTCCGAGGTGCGCCGCATTTCCGCGAGCAGCGCGGTGCGCATTGCGGCGATCCGGGCCACATGGCGCTTCTCGCCGATCAGGTTGCGGCGCTGCCCGGGATCGTCGTGCAGGTCGTAGAAAGCGAGCGGAATGCCCTCGACATATTGCTTGACGCGTGCGGCGATCTTCGGATCGCCGTTCGCAGCGGCGACCATGGCGGGCCAGGTCAGGCCGAACATGCTCTCCAGCTTCATCTGCAATATACCGTCCGCCCATGCCTGGAACACCAGCGCGTAGCGGTCGTCCTGGATCGCGCGTGATGGATAGGCCATACCGCTCGATACCTCGTTGACGTATGTCACCTGATAGCGCGGGGCGGTGAATGCTTGGCCGAGCATCAGCGGCATCCAAGACTGGCCGTCGAGCGCGCTCGGCGGCGCGATGCCGAGCAAGTCGAGCAGGGTCGGCAGGATATCGAGGTTCGTCGTGAGCTCGCCGAACTGGCGCGGCGCGGCCATGCCTGGCCAGGCGATCAACACCGGCACCCGAGTGCCGTGATCGTAGCAGGTCGCCTTGGCGAACGGGAAAGGCATGCCATGATCGGCACAGAAGACGATAGCGGTGTTATGCGCCTCGCCGCTTTCCTCCAGAGCTCGCAAGATCGCGCCGATCGCGAGGTCCATCCGCTGCGCGCTGTTCCAATATTGCGCGAGTTCGCGGCGCACGTCGGGCAGGTCTTCCAGCATCGCCGGGACCGTCACGTCGTCCGGTCCGACCTCATGAGGGATCACGTACGGTCCCTTGTTCCCGTGATCGGCCTTGGCCGCAGCGCGACTGCCGTAGAAGGGGCGGTGTGGATCGTTGATGTTGCACTGGACGAAGAAGGGCTTGTTCTGTGCCTTCGCCTCCTCGACCGCGACGGTAAGACCGTGGGCGTGGACCAGTGTATGGCGGTCTTTGCCGTTCTGCAGATAGTCCCAAGGAAAGCATGACCAAGGCTGCATATGATCGACTTTGTGGATTGCGGCGGCGAAATATCCCTGATCCTGCAGGATCGTCGTCAGCGTCGGGGTGTCGGACTTCACCGGGATGAAGCCGGTGCCGCCGCTATGGTGTGGCAGCAGGCCGGTCATGAACGCCTGACGCGAGGGCATGCAGATCGGTGCGACCGTGCGGTTGTTGACGAACCGGTGCGCGCGCGCCGCCAGTGCGTCCAGGTTCGGCGTCAGCTTCTGCATGCCGCCCATGAAGCCCGGGATGGAAGAATCCAGATCGTCTGCGGTGATGAACAGCAGGTTGGTGCGTTCGCCCTGCGGCTTTGGCTCGGGGTGCCGTTGCGCCCATCCCGCCGAAGGAACGATGCCCATCAGCGCCGCGGCCGCCGCACCCTTCAGCAACTCCCTCTTCCGCATTGATCGCCCTTTCTATGACATTGGTACGTCGCGATGATCATCGCGCTGTCGGTTCAAAGCCGCCTCGTACTAGCAGCGTTTGATGTGGTCGCGCTCAGTGTCTGCATGACTAGGATTTCGCGCGCATCGTGATGCCGGCGCCAAAGCCGTGTCGTCTCGGCCAAACGCTGCACCGCATTGTTCTGCTCGGCCAGTTCGGCCGGTGGCACCGATAGCCGCGTGATGGCGCTGGTGACATGCCGTTCCAGGATCATCCGCCGAACCGCGACCATGTCATAGCCCGTGCCGCCGGCGCCGAGCGGATCACCGCTTGGCAATGACGCATGCATCATCGTGCCGACCTTTTCCTCCAGCGTCATCCGCATGAGCAGATCGTCGATACGGACGTCGGCGGAGCGGCGCGAATCCTCGTATGGATCGAGACGACCGTTATGGTTGAGGTCGCGGTAGACCGGCGAGGCATCACTCCCCGACGCCGCGAGGAGAAGCCCGGCGAGCGGGAGGAGTATGCGGGCATGAGCTGCGGTCATACGGATATGGCGATCATCAAGTGTCAGCGCGATACAGGGCGGCGCAAAACGCATCGGAAGCCGATATGCGTCGTCGATGTATCGATCGTCTCGGGGTGACGCGCGGCGGGGCGATAGCGCTGGCAATAATTCTCCGCGCACAGGTGCGAGCCGCCCTTGATGACCTTGCGGCCGATGCGCAGGCCGGGCTGTGCCGGATCGTAGCTCTGGAATTGTTTGGCACCGCGCGGATTGCTCACCGCGCAGCAACTCTTGCGCGCGGTGCCGGTCGGGGAAGGGGGGGAGTCTGCCCACCAATCCTGCGTCCATTCCCAGACGTTGCCGATCAGGTCGTAGGCACCATAGGGATTGGCCGGGAAGCTGCGGACCGGTGATGTCCCCTCCCAGCCGTCGAGGCGCAGGTTGGCGAAGGGAAACCGGCCGTGCCAATAATTCGCCAGTATCTGCCCGTCGGGAGCCAGATTGTCGCCCCAGGCATAATCGGCGTCGTCCAGCCCGCCACGCGCGGCAAATTCGAACTCGGCTTCGGTCGGGAGTGCCTTCCCGGCCCAGCGGGCATAGGCTTCGGCATCGGCGAAGGCGATGTGGACGACGGGATGATCGTCGAGTCCTGCGATGTCGCTGCCGGAGCCGGTCGGGTGCCGCCAGTCCGCACCGTGAACGAACCGCCACCAGCCGCTCGGGTCGGCCATATCGACAGGGCCAGAAGGTTTGACGAAGACCAGCGATCCCGCTTTCGCCATCTCCACCGGCAAGTCGGGATAAGCATGCGGATCAGGCGGAATTTCGGCAACGGTGACATGACCTGTCGCCGTCACGAAGCGCGAGAAATCACGATTGGTCACCAGCGTTTCGTCGATCCAGAAATCATCTACACGAACGCGGCGTTGGGGCGCCTCTTCGGGATAGAAACGGTCCGAACCCATTGTGAAGATGCCGCCCGCGATTGGGCGCATGCCAGGGATATCTGAAATGTCCATCGGCTGATCTTATGGCTTCGAGCCCGAGGTGACATCATTGCCGTCGCGCCCAACCACCGGCATCGGACGAAGGGCTTGGCCGCTGGCATGCGCCGCCGCCTTCGCGAGACTGTCGGGCAGGATGTCGTCGAGCCGGTCCAGGCGGTTGGGCTCGACGAGCCAGTCCTGCGGGAAGGGTGCCGCGCCGGTGCCGTCGCGATTGCGGCGGACCGATCCGATCGACAGCCGTTGCGTATAGGGAATGACATGGTGTCCGCTGCGGTCGGCAAGTTGTTCGTACATCGCTTGCCGCAACGCGATCTTGTCGGCGAGATATTCGGGATCGTTGACGAGGTTGTGCATCTCGTCCGGATCCTTGGTGACGTCGTACAGTTCGTCAGTGTCGTAGACGCCGTAATATTGGATGTACTTCAGCGGTCCACGCCGGATCGCGAAGGTGCCGGGCGTCATCGGGAAGCTCCATTCCCAATAATATTCGTAGACGAAATCGGGCGCTTTCCACGCGGTGGCATCGATCTTGCCGGTAATGAGCGGCCAGGCGCTGACACCTTCGAACTGTTTCGGTCGCGCTACGCCAGCGAGATCGAGGAAGGTCGGCGCGTAATCGAGGTTGCGCAATTGCCCCTGATTGACCTTGCCGGCCGGGACTGTGCCGGGTTCGTACATCACCATTGGTACGCGGACCGAAGGTTCGTAGGCGGTACGCTTGTCGATAAGCCCGTGCTCGCCAATCTGGAAGCCGTTGTCGGCAGTGAAGACGACCAGCGTGTCCTTTTCCAGCCCGCGCTGCTTGAGGTACGACATGATCCGCCCCACGCTGTCATCGACTGCGGACAGGGTCGAATAGTAATAGCGAAGATACTCCGCCATCGTCATGTCGGAATTGTAGAAAAAATCGACCCCGTGCCAACTGTTGCGCTGATTGTAGACCCACATCGGCTTGCCGGCGTAGTTTTGCGGCGTGTTGGCCGCACTGGTCGGTAGGCGGAAGTTCACGCCGTCATATTGATGGGCATACCGTGGCGGTGGCAGGGGGTCGGAGTGGACCGCCTTATGGCTGAGATAGAGGAAGAACGGCTTGTTCGGGTCGCGCTCCTTTTCCAACCACGACATCGCATAGTCGGTCAGTTCGTCGGTGAGATAACCCTTCTGCGTGACCGGCTTGCCATCGATGTTGAGCATATTGCGTTCGCCGCGTGCGGCGGCGGCGGGGGCGATGCCGTTCGTCGGATAATAGGCGCCTTGGCCTTTGAAGCTGATCCACTTGTCGAAACCCGAACGCGGAGCGTCGGTGTCGCTGCCCATGTGCCACTTACCGATAAATGCGGTTTGGTAGCCCGCCTGCTGGAGGTAACGCGGGAAGAAGGTCAGCCCATCTTCGGACGAGTGGTTGTTGTCGACCACCCCGTGATTGCGGGCTGTCATTCCGGTAAGGATGGTCGCCCGGCTCGGGCTGCACAGCGACGAGGTGACGACGGTGTTCGGGAAATAGGTGCCACCGCGAGCAAGCGCGTCGATATTGGGCGTCTTGAGTCCTGGTTGCAGAAAGCCCATGCCGTCGTAGCGCAAGTCGTCGAGCAGGATGAAGATGACGTTGCGCGGCTTCACCGCGGCTACCGCAGGAGATGCGACGGTCGGCGCGGCTGTTTGTGCCTGCGCGGTCTGTCCGACTGCAATCGCAGCGAACAGGGCGCCGGTAGCCAGCAGACGCGTCACAGTGAGAACCTTCATGGATGGGCTTCCTGAATTAGCGGGGCGGGTTTCGTCGCATGCGTTCGATATCGAAGATCGGCCGGTGCGGGTCGTAGCGATCCTCGAGCGTCTCGATCAGATATTGCGACGCGTTGCGGAGATAATCGGTCTCGTCGTTCATCATCGCCCGAAGCGGCGCTATTGCGCCGCGGGCGGCCGGGCCGAGGCGGGTCAGGACATTCACGGTCTGAAGCCGGACTGGCATCACATTGGACGGCGCCAGCAACGTTGCAAGCGCCCTGACCGCCGCATCGGCGCGACCCGCGGCCGCGAAGGCTTCCGCCGCGGCGACACGAACCTGGGGTGACGGATCGTTCGCCATCATCGTGCCGAGCGTCGCGGCCGCCGGTGCCGCCCGCGCGCCAAGCATGGCCAGGCCAGTCGCGCCCCACCAGCGTATCGTCGCGTCGCGATCGGCCAGCGCTGATCGCAGCAACGTGATCTTGCGCGGATCGCGTCGCGCTGCCGCTTGGGCGAGGGCCATGATTCGTTTCAGCGGATAGGCACCTGGCATTCGGCTCGCGCGATAACCTTCGCTCGCGATCCCTTCGGGCATGAAACCATTGTCGCCGATCTGAAGCATATGATCGTCAAGCGCGCGGCGCATCGCGAGAATGCGTGGCGTATGTGTCGGAGCGGCAATGCGGTTGTCGATCTGGTCGGGATCGGCCGTGAGGTCGTAGAACTCCTCATAAGGCCGCGGCTCGAACGGGCGAGTTTGGACCGGCGTCAACTTGCCGTCGCGCCGCAACACATCCCAATCCTGATATCCGGTCGCCAACCATTCAAAGGCCTGGTTCTGGATCGTTGGCAGATAGGGCAGATAGTTGCGGATATACCGATAGCGCCCGTCGCCGACCGTGCGGACCATGTCGTAGCGCTCGTCCATCCGGTTGCGCATACCGAAGGCGTAGCGCTGTGGCCGGATGGTGCCTTGACCCAGGAACGGCCGGCCTTGCATCGTCGCCGGGATCGGTAGGCCGACGATCGACAACAGGGTCGGCGCGAGATCGATAAACGACACCGGCGCGGTGACTTCGCTGCCGGCGCGCTGCGGCATCAGGTGCGCCCATTTGGGCGGGACGCGCACCACCATCGCGCAGTGCAGGCCCTGCTCGTAGCAATAGCGCTTGCTGCGGGGTAGCACCCCGCCGTTGTCTGAATAGTAGAAAACGATCGTGTCGTCGGAGAGGCCGGCGGCGTCTAGTTCGGCGAGCTTTTCGCCGATCTGCCCGTCCATCGTTTCGATCAGATTGTAATAGCTGGCGTAATCGCGGCGGATGCCTGGTGTGTCGGGCAGATATGCGGGCAGGCGGATGTCATTGGGCTTCACGCGGCCCGCCGTAGGCGCGAACAGCCGCGATTCATGCGTGGTCATGAAATTGAACACGGCCATGAACGGCTTGCCCGCCGGCCGGTTCTTCCAATGCGCCTGCGGGCTACTCGAGTCCCAAATTCGGTCCGGGTCAACGTCGCAATTATAGTCGGTCTTAGCGTTGTTCGTGCAGTAATAGCCCGCAGCGCGCAGCAACTCCGGATAGGTCTTGACGACGTCAGGCAGCGCCGCGTTGGCCCGCATATGGTTGGCGGGCGCGTTCGCCTCCGGGTAGACGCCGGTCAATATGCCGAAGCGCGACGGCGCACAGACCGGCGCGTTGCTGAACGCGTTGCGATAGAGCAACCCTGCCTTGGCGAGTGCGTCGATCGTGGGCGTGTGCGCCAACCGGTCACCATAAGCGCCGATGAATGGATTGTTGTCCTCGCTGACCAACCACAGGATGTTGGGCCGCTCGCCCGGACCGGTCGCGAACGCCGGGCGGTTCACCAATGCGGCAGCGGCGACGCCGCCGGCGCGCAACACGCTACGACGCGATATCCGGCTCTTTCGCATGCTCTCTCCCGACGATTGACGCTGTGCCGTTCTTCGCCAGCTTGGCTCACCTTCCGATCCCGGACCGACGGTGTCAACGAAAAAATATTAGCGCTAAATTTAGCCGTTCGACCGCTTCACCGCGAGGTGTGCCAGCCTGCACGGCGCCGGATGAAGTGGCGTCACTCCCCGGGACGTGCGGTCGACTCGCGAATGATCAGTTGATGGTCGAGATAAGTGACCTGTGGATCGACCTCTCCGCTCGTCACGATGCCGATCGCCCGGCGCGCCGCCATCGCGGCAATCTGCGTGACGGGCTGCCGGATCGTGGTGAGGGTTGGCCAGATCTTAAGGGCGAGTGGACCGTCGTCAAACCCTGCGACAGACAACTGGCCGGGGATGTCGATTCCCATACGATGCGCAACTGATACGATCGCCGCGGCGATCTCATCATTACTGGCGAAGATCGCGGTCGGGCGCGGCGAAATCGCCAGTAACTCGTTCGCCGCCGCCAGCCCGGACTCGTAGGTGAGGTTGGCGGACGCGACCATCTCCGGCTGTGCGATGATTCCCGCATTGGTCAAGGCATCGCGATAGCCTTCGTATCGTGTCTTGTCCGCATGGAGCCGCGATCCGATGCGGATGAAGCCGATACGGGTATGGCCGAGCGAGATCAGATAGGCCGTCATCTCGCGCGCGGCTGCGCGATCATCGATGCGCACGCCGGGAATGCCCGGCAATTCGTCGCCCGGCGAAATCGCGACCAGCGGCAGCGGAAACGCGCCGGGCGCGCAATGGTCGCTGATGAGTTCGCAATAGGGTGGAGGGGAGATGATCGCGCCGATCCCCGTGGCGCGCAGCGCTTCGGCGGAGGCGATCAACTCGTCCAGCTTCGGTGCTTCGAACCGTCGCATGACGAGTTGCGCGCCGCTTTCGCTGGTTTCCTCCAGCGCGCCGCTCAGAATCGAGCTCAGGAAGCCGCTGTCGAGATTCCGCGAGAACAGGCCGATCCGGATCGTAGCGGCGCTGGCGAGCGACCGTGCGGCGAGGTTCGGCATGTAACCAAGTTCGCGTGCCGCAGCGATGACCGCCTCGCGCGTCGTGGCGCGCACATTGTGACGGTTGTTGAGGACGTTCGACACGGTCATCGCCGACACGCCCGCGCGCTCCGCCACGGTCTGGATAGTCACCGATTGGCTGGCGCGGCGCGTGGCGCGGGACATGGTCTTGGTCATGTCCCACGCATGTGCTGGAAACTGCGCCGCAATGCCAGACTATATGGACATGCGATCGGCATCGGGGGTGGCCAGCGCCGCCGCATAGCCCTTCAACCCCAGCAACAGGAACAAAAGCGCCAGCGGCGACGCGATCGCGCATACGGCTGCGATCGCGAGCGGCAGCTCTCCCGGGTCGGCGAACCAATAGTCGGTGACCAGCGCGATGGCGAGCGGTCCGCCGGCGGCGCCGATCAGGTTGACGAGCAGCATGTATCCGGACGAGACGAGCGCGCGCATACGGTTCGGGGTGACCTCCTGTAACGCCGCCAAACCGCCGCCGAAATTGAACCCGGCGAAAAAGTTCATCATCCCGATCAGCGTCAACGCCCATGTCGCGGTGCTCATCAGCGGGAAGGCGACCGAGACCGGAATGAGGGCGGAAAAGCCGAGCAGCGCCGCTTGGAGATTGGCGTAGCGAAAACCCCGGCGGCGGAGGAACCCGGCGAAGAGGCCGCCAGCGAACGTCCCTGCCACCCCGCAGACCAGCACGAGCGGGCCGTAGCTCGCACCGATCTGCCCCGTCGTCATGCCGAACTTGCGCTCGAGAAAGGCTGGAATCCACGCGCCGGTCGCGTTGCCGACCAAGATCATCAATGCGAAGCCGACACCGATGCCGGTATAAGCCTGCCACCGCCCCCGGAGTTGCGCGAAGAAGCGTGGCAGAGGGACGATCGTCGTCTCCCCCGTGCTACCCTGACGCACCGGTTCGCGGATCGCGAGCAGGACGATCGACAGGAGGATTCCGGGAATACCGAGCAGCAGAAAGATCAACTGCCATCCCTTCACGTCGCCGATCACCGGCAGCGCGACGACCGCCGAGGGCGGGACGTGGGTGGCGATCAATCCGCCGAGCACGAGCGCGAGCGCGCCGCCGACGTAGATGCCCATCTGATAGATGCCGAGCGCAACGGGCAGGCGGTCCTTGGGAAACGTGTCGGCGAGGATAGAATAGGCCGCAGGGCTCAGTCCGCCCTCGCCAGCCCCGACGCCGACTCGCGCCAGGAAAAGGGCGGGGAAGCTGCGCGCGATTCCGCAGATGGCGGTTGCGACACTCCATATAAACACCGCGCCGACGACGATGTTGCGTCGATTGGAGCGATCGGCGATCCGCGCGACGGGAATTCCGACGATGACGTAGAACAGGGTAAAACTGAGTCCATAGAGCAGACTCATGCCTGTATCGCTGACGTGGAGGTCCGCTTTGATCGGCTGGACGAGTAACGCCAGCGCCTGCCGATCCACGAATGCGAGTGTATTGGCCATCATCAGCAGAATCGCGGTAGTCCAGGCGACTAATGGGCGTGGCCATGCCGCGCCCGCGCGCGCAACGTTCGATTCCGTCACGATCGACATCCCCTCTTGTTTTACCGCTAAACTAAATGTTCTTTCGCGTGTGTCAATCGCGCATGCCTGCCGGCCACGAGTCAGCCAAATTTATTAGCGCTAAAAGGAATGGCGGTTGACAGAGAGCGCCAGATTCATTTAGCGCTAAATCAACAGTGCCGGATCATTGTCCGGTAAACTGATACAGGGGAGGTTTCTATGTCACGCAGCTTCGTTTCGGCCGTCTTGGTTGGCGGCTCGGTTCTCGCCCTAGCCGTGTCCGCCACGTCCGCATTCGCGCAGACCGCTCCGGCCACGCCAGCATCCAATCAGACTTTCGGCGACAGTGCCGGGCAGGGCGACATCGCCGAGCCCGCGATCGGGGATATCGTGGTTACGGCACAGCGCCGGTCGGAGCGGCTTCAGGACGTGCCGCTGGCGGTGACTGCGGTTACCGCAGAGGGGCTCGCCCAACGCCAGATCAGCGACACCAATTCGCTCGTGTTGGCGGTGCCATCGCTTAGCTACCAGCAGGGCGCCAATCCGACCAACACCAGTTTCCGTATCCGTGGAGTTGGCACGGCGCTGTTCGGGCAGGGCGTCGAATCCTCGGTCTCGGTCGTGACGGACGGCGTCGTCGCGATCCGCGCGGCGCAGGGGTTTTCTGACCTTGCAGACGTCGAACAAGTGGAGGTGCTGCGCGGGCCGCAGGGCACGTTGTTCGGCAAGAATGCGTCTGCGGGTGTCATCAACATCACCACCGCGCTGCCCAGCAACACCTTTCAGATGAAAGCCGACGCAACGGTCGCAGAACATGGCGAATACCGGGCGCGCGGCACGGTATCGGGGCCGATCAGCGACACTTTGCGCGCGCGCGTAACCGGTTTCTACAGCGACGTCCGGGGGATCACGCGGAACATCGCCACCAATAGCTGGGTCAACGGCTCGAAGAGCTGGGGTGTTCGCGGCAAGTTGGATTGGGACGCGACCGACACGCTGAACCTGGTCGCTGCAGCCGATTATCGCAAGACCGATGCCGATTGCTGCGCGTCGACGCTCATCAACATCGCAAATCCGCTGCTCCAGCGGCTCGCCGGGCCGATCCAGGCGACGCGCGAAAATCGCACGATCAGCGAAGACGCGAACACGTATGCAAACTCGAAATCGCAAACCTATTCTCTGACGGGCAATCTCGATCTCGGCAGTGCGACGCTCACGTCGATCACCGCGTATCAGAAGTTCGATCTCGACGTGAACCAGCCGATCGACCGCATCAATGCACCGGTTCCGCTGTTCGTCGGTGCCAACGCGGCCTATTCGTGGTGGAACCAGAATCATGGTCGGGTCGACCTCAAAGGGTTCACACAGGAAGTCCGCCTCGCCAACCGGGGAAACAGCGACATCAATTATGTCGTCGGCGTCTTCTATCTGAACAGTTCGATCAACCGACCCTTCGACCGCCGCCGCGCGCGATGCACTGCGGGAACGCTCGGGCAGCCCTGCGCGCCGGGCAACATCGTCTATCAGTCATCGGCGAGCGACATCACACTGGACCAGCAGAACATCTCCGTTTTCGGCCAGACCGACTTCAAGATCGTCGGCGGGCTGCGGGCGATCGCGGGCGTCCGGGTGCAGCATGAGAAGGGCACGAACGCGGGCACCCGGATCGCACCGATCCAGCCCGGCGACACTGTCTTCCCGAACAACCCGCCCAACTCGGGTTCCTTCTCGGCCAGCGATACCGCTGTGACGGGCAAGGCCGGCCTTCAGTACGAATTCAATCGCAACCTGCAGACCTACGCCACCTACACGCGCGGCTATAAGGGCCTCGGCTTCGAAATGGAGATCGGCGGCAATCTGGCGGCCCAATCAGCTGTCGAGCCCGAGCACGTCAACGCCTATGAGATCGGCGCGAAGGGCCGGACCGCCGATGGATCGCTGAGCTTCGCCGTCGCGCTCTTCCGCTCGGACTATACCAATCTTCAGGTTCAGGCGAACCGCTCCGATCCCGTGACGGGCGTCGTCCAATTCGTCACGACCAACGCCGGGAGTTCGCGCTCGCAGGGTGTCGAACTAGAAGCCACGCTTCGCCCGAGCCGAAACCTGTCGGTCAACATGGGCGTGACCTACGCGCGGTCGCGGATCAACATCGACGGGCTGAACTGCGGGCTGCAGTTGCAGGCGGCGGCTCCGGTCATCGCCACGGGCGTACCGACCAACGTCTGCTACAGATCCGCCGCAGGTGCGACACCGCAGCAGAACCTGCGCGACCGGCCGCTCCAGGCCAGTCCTGACTGGCGCATCAGCGTGGCGCCGCGATGGGACTTCCAGTTGAGCAGCGCACTCGACGCCTTCGTGCAGTCTTCGCTCGCCTATACCAGCGCGCAATATTTTACGTCGGAGCTCGATCCGCTGACCATCCAGCCAGCGTATGCGATTGTCGATGCCAGTGTCGGCGTGCGGACCAGCGATCAGCGCTACAGCCTGACGCTATTCGTGCGGAACCTGTTCAATGAAAACTACCTGACCAGCATCGGCCACAATTCGTTGCTGTCGACGACCGCCAGTCCGTTCGACTTGGTCGGCACGTACAACAAAGATTCTCGTCGCTACGCTGGCGCGACCCTTGGTGTGAAATTCTGACGCCTCTCGGATCGGCATCGGTGGTGTCGATCCGCTTTCGTAGGAATGCGTGATGATGAGGAACGCGTGGTGTTCGATGTAAACAGGGACAGCAGCGGCCAGGCCGACGCTCCGAAGCCGATGAACGGGATGCACGGACGGTCGCCGCTTGCCCTCGATGCTGACGGTGAAGCCTGGGTTGCAACAACACGCGATGCGATGAGCATCGCGGATCAGGTGTCCCAGTTGTTCGTGTTTGCCTGTGAGGGGGAACACGACGACACTGTCGATGCGATCACCGCCCTGCGCCCGGGCGGTATCCACCGCTTTCCGACCGGCCCGATCGACGGGGTCTGGCGCGCGGCGCGGCGGATGCTGGAAAGTGCGGACGTGCCGCTGGTGATGAGCGGCGATATCGAAGGCGGGACGATCAGCTATCCCTTCGCGACCGCGGTTCCCAACCAGATGGGCCTTGCGGCGTGCGATGATCTGGACCTGAGCGAACGGATCGCCCGCATCGTCGCGCGCGAAAGCCGCGCGCTCGGCTACGACTGGTCGTTCACGCCAGTGGTCGACGTCAACGCCGAGTTCCGCAGCGCGATCGTCGGTACGCGGTCCTACGGATCGGATCGCGAGACTGTGCTCGCCCAGGCACGCACCTATGTTCGCGCGCTTCAGGCGGAAGGCGTGGCGGCCTGCGCCAAACATTGGCCGGGAGACGGATTCGATTCGCGCGACCAGCATCTCGTCACCAGCGTCAACCCGCTCCACATGGACGCGTGGCGCGCGCTGTTCGGCAAGATCTACGGGACGCTGATCGGCGATGGCGTGATGACGATCATGTCGGCGCATATCGCGCTGCCCGCCTATATCCGTGAGCGTGACTCGTTGGCGGGTCGCGATGCCTTCATGCCCGCAACGATTTCGCGTCTTCTCAATGAAGACTTGCTACGCGGCGAACTCGGTTTCCAAGGGCTGATCGTGTCGGACGCGACCGGTATGGGCGGCCTGACGAGCTGGATGGAGCGCGAAGCCGCCGTGCCCGCAGTAATTGAGAACGGCTGCGATATGTTTCTGTTCAGCCGCAACCCGGCGCGAGACATCGATCTAATGATGCGCGGTCTGCGCGCAGGCCGGCTGTCCGAAGAGCGGTTACACGCGGCGGTGACACGTATTCTGTCGTTTAAGGCAGCGCTCGGCCTGCATCGCAAGTCAGTCGAGGAACGCGTTCGCCCGCTCGATGCGATGACCACGATTTTGCGCACGCCTGAAAGTCAGGCCACAGCGCGGGAAGCGATAGGCCGGGGTGTCACGCTCACGAAGGACATTGACGGCCTGTTCCCAATTGGTCCCGCGGTGCACCGTCGCGTCGTCGTGATCGCAGAGGAAGGATGGAGCTTCTTCGTCGGCGCACTTGAGCGCAGTTTCGAACCGTTCCTGGCCGAACTGCGAACGCGCGGGTTCGAGGTGCGGATGTACGATCCGGGTAAGCATCCGACACCGGAGGACACCGATCTGGTACTCTACCTCGTTGGGCAGGAAGCGACGCCTGCGGCATATCACATCTACCTCGACCTTCCGAAGCTGCACGGGGGGCATCGCAAGGGAATGACGCAATATTGGCGCGAGATTCCGACGGTGCTGATCTCGTTCGGCCAGCCCTATTATCTGTTCGATGCGCCTACTGCTCGGGCCGCGATCAACGCCTACAACGCGCTCGAACATGCGCAGGTGGAGGTCGTCCGGCGGATGGTGGGGGACGCCCCCTTCACAGGGGTCAGCCCGGTCGATCCCTTCTGCGGACAGGAACAGGCGAGATGGTAGAGCGCCCAAATGACCAGCGCGCGCAACTCGACGCGCTCTATGCCGACATGACACCGCGGCATCTGCTGCCATTGTGGGAGAGTCTTCATGCGCTCGTGCTGCCGGAGCCGAAGTCGCCCGCCGTACCGTGGCAGTGGCGGTATGACGATGTGCGCGCGTATCTGATGCGCGCAGGCGACGCGATCAGCGCCGAGCAGGCCGAACGTCGCGTGCTTATCATGGAAAATCCGGGGTTGCCTGGGTGGAGCGCAATCACACCGAGCCTCTACGCCGGATTGCAACTGGTGTTGCCGGGTGAGGTCGCGCCATGCCATCGGCACAGTCAAAGCGCGCTACGCTTCGTCATGGAAGGTTTGGGCGCCTTCACCGCGGTTGATGGCGAAAAGGCGATGATGGAGCCGTTCGATCTCGTGCTGACGCCAGGCGGCCAATGGCATGATCACGGCAACCCGTCACCGGCACCGATGATCTGGCTCGACGGCCTCGATATTCCCATCGTGCGGCTGTTTGATGCATCGTTCGCCGAACGGCTCGGTACTGCGGCGCATCCCGAAACCGTTCCCGCCGGCGACACCCTGGTCCGCTACGGTCACAACCTGCGCCCGATGCGCGGCAGCACCGCGGATCGTCGTCCGGGCGCACGTCCGATGTTCCACTATCGTCATGCCACCTGGCGCCCGGCGCTGGACGCGATGGCGACGACGGCGGAGATCGATCCGCATCTCGGCCATGCGCTTGAGTTCCTCAATCCCACCGATGGCGGCCCGGTGCTGCCAACACTCTCGGCGCATGTCCGGCTGTTGCCAGCCGGCTTTCAGACCCGGCCACGACGATCCACCGACGGTTCGGTTTTCGTCGTTGTCGCCGGCACGGGCGAAGCCCTGGTCGGCGAGGAGACGATCACGCTTGAGGAGCGCGACGTTGTCGTGGTGCCCTCATGGATGACGCTTACGTTACGCGCGCGGTCTGAACTCGTTCTCTTCGCCTATTCGGACAAGGCCTCGCAACTGGCGCTCAATTTTTACGGGGAGCAGAATCTGTGACGATCCTTTTTAGTCCCTTGCCTCCAGTGCTGGCCGCGACCAGCGACGGCAACCTGTTTCCGGTGCGTCGCCTGTTCTGTATAGGTCGCAATTACGCTGCCCACGCCCGCGAAATGGGGAAGGACCCTGATCGTGAGCCGCCCTTCTTCTTCACCAAATGGGCAGAAACCGTCGTCCCGACCGGAACAACGATCGCCTACCCGTCGCTGACCGCGAATTTACAATATGAGGCAGAGTTGGTAGTCGCAATCGGCACTGGCGGCCGTGACATCGATCCGGCCGCGGGCCTTGATCATGTCTACGGCTACGCCACCGGACTCGACATGACCCGTCGCGACCTGCAGTTCGAAGCGCGCGACAAGGGGCGGCCGTGGGATACCGGCAAGAATGTCGAACAGTCCTCGCCGCTTGGTATGATTCACCCTGTCACAGCGGTCGGCCACCCCACTACGGGATCGATCCGGCTGACCGTCAACGGTGAAACGCGGCAGGACGCCGATCTCGACGAATTGATCTGGCCGGTCGCCGAGGTAATCGCGCACGTCAGCCGCGCGTATCGGCTGGAGCCGGGCGACCTGATCTACACCGGTACGCCCGCCGGGGTCGGCGCGGTGGTGCCGGGCGACACGATCGTCGTCAGCATCGCGGGGCTGAGTGACACGGTGATCACCATCGGTCCTTGCGCCGATGACTGATCTGCCGGTTCTTCACGGATATTTCCGTTCGTCGGCGAGCTATCGCGTCAGGATCGCGCTCAACCTGAAAGGCATCGCCTATACCGATGCCTTTCACCACCTGCGCCGCGGCGAGCACCGCGCGCTGGAGTTCCTGGCGCTCAATCCGCAGGGGTTGCTGCCGGCACTGGAAAGCGTGGACGGGGCGCTGACGCAAAGTCTGGCGATTTGCGAGTATCTCGATGCGATAGTGCCCGAACCGGCGCTATTGCCGACCGGGCCGTTCGAACGCGCGCGGGTGCGCGCGTTCGCGTTGGCGATCGCGTGCGACGTCCATCCGCTCCAGAACCTGACCGTCCTCACGCGGTTGCGCGGGGCGGGGCTCTCCGAGGATGCGGTGACGGATTGGGCCAGGGAGGTGATCGACGAGGGCATGGCAGCTTGTTCGGCCCTGATCTCTGACCGCGACGGCCCTTATTGCTTCGGCGCACAGGTTACACTGGCGGATCTCTGTCTGATCCCGCAACTGGCCAATGCGCGACGGTTCGGCGCCAGCACCGATTGGCCGCGGCTGGCTGCGATCGAGGCTGCCTGTCTCGCACTTCCGGCGTTCGATGCTGCGCGACCGGAGAGGCAACCCGACGCCGAATAGGCTTCCAACGAAAGACATGATGCGATGATCGGCAAAAGAGTTCGATGGATCGGGATGGGCGTGGCAGCGATGGCGCTGGCGACAGGGGCGATATCCGCGCCGCCCGCGTTCGCGCGGCCTGCCGGCGGTCGGGCCTCGGCTCCGGCGCTCGCCCCGCGGGCTCGCCCAATGAACGTGCTCTTTATCATCGCCGATGACCTCGCGCCGCGGATCGGCAATTACGGCTGGCCGGTGCGGACACCCAACATCGACAGGTTGGCGTCGCAAGGCGTCAGCTTCGATCGGGCCTATGCGCAATTTCCCTGGTGCGGCCCCAGCCGAGCCTCATTCCTGACCGGCACGCGGCCGAATACCACCCGGGTTATGGATTTGGCCACGCCGTTCCGCGCCGCCTTGCCCGACATCCAGACGATTCCCCAATATTTCCGCGCCAACGGCTATTTCTCGGGGCGCGTCGGCAAGATCTTCCACCAGGGCGTACCGACCGATATCGGCACGGGCGGCCCCGACGACGGCGTGTCGTGGGACGCAGTAGTTAACCCGCGGGGCCGCGACCGCGACGCCGAAGATGGGAAGTTGAAGGTGCTGACCCCGGGCATCCCCTATGGCTCCGCGTTGGCCTATCTCGACGACGAGGGGGCCGACACCGAGCAGACCGACGGCAAAGTCGCCACCGCCGCGATCGAGATGATCCGTGCACACCGGAACACGCCCTTCTTTATCGGCGTGGGCTTCTATCGCCCGCACGTACCGGAGGTCGCCCCCAAGAAGTATTTCGACCTTTATCCGCTTGAGAAAATCCAGGCGACGCCGCAATCAACTACCGACCTTGCCCGCCTGTTGCCGGCATCGAAGGCGTGGACGCCCGACAACTTCGGCATGACGATCGACGAACAGCGCCGGATGATCCGTGCGTATTATGCCGCGACCAGCTTCATGGATGCGCAGGTCGGTCGGGTGGTCGATGCTTTGGAAGAGATGGGACTCGCCGACGATACGATCGTGGTTTTCACCAGCGATCATGGCTTCATGCTGGGTGAACACGGCCAGTGGATGAAGAACATCCTTTGGGAGGAATCCGATCGCGTACCGCTCATCCTGCGTGTCCCGGGCATGAAGAACCGCGGCAAGCGATCACCGCGCACGGTCGAGTTGCTCGACCTTTACCCAACGCTGACGGGCTTGGCCGGACTCCCCCATTATGCGCGCAACGAAGGCACGAGCCTCGAGAGTTTGTTGCGCAATCCTGCAACCCGTACCTGGACGAAGCCTGCGCTTTCCCAGATTCGTGGCGGACGAAGCGTCCGCACGGAACGGTGGCGATACACCGAGTGGGAAGAAGGCAGGCTTGGGCGCGAACTGTACGACCACCGGATCGATCCGCAGGAACGGAACAACCTTGCCGAAAATCTACGCTTTGCGGCCACGGTCGCCGAGCTCCGCGCCTTGCTGCCGCGCGGTTCGGTTGAGAAACGACCATCCGCAGTCCGGTATGATGCTATTCGCGACTGTACCTATTTCCCACAGCCAAAACCTGGCGCCGCCAAGGGTGGTGCGCCAGGTGGCGAGGGTGGGGGAGGCCTCAAGCGCTGCGACGCGCTTGATCCTTGAGCGGCGTCGGTTCGATATGAAGCGTCCCCGGTTTCCTGGAGGCAGTTTGGTTTTGGTCATGCTGCCATATCGAGATCCTGTTTGGCAGCATAGTAGTTCACCTCAGCCTCGGCGGGCGTGACGTAGCCGATCGGGGCAAAGAGGCGTTGGTTGTTGAACCAATCGACCCACCGCAACGTCGCCATCTCGACGACGGCGAGGCTCGGCCATGAGCGCTGCCGCCAGATGACCTCTGCCTTGAACAGGCCGTTGATCGTCTCGGCAAGGGCATTGTCGTAGGAATCCCCGACGCTGCCGACCGACGGCACAAGCTTTGCCTCCGCCAGGCGCTGGGTGTAGCTCATGGCGAGGAATTATGTCCTGATCGTCGGCGGGATAGTTGAATTTACACCGAGACAAGCAGCGAATGTCGGGCGCGGCTTAGGCGGGTCCCCGCAACCATACACCACACATACCAAACCGTCTCAGGTCAGCCCGAGGCGGTTTTTTATTGCCTTTTTTCCACGCCTTCCGCGTAAGCGAGGTCTGAAGGCCGCCTTGCGGGCGGGGCTCTCGACGGGCTGATAGCCGCCCTTTGAGCGGGGCGATGATGTCGGACGAGAGCGGGTCAGCGGGCGATGGAGCGAGCAGTCATACGAGCGGTCGTATGAGTAGTCGGATCGAGATTGTCGGCCGGGTGTCAGGGCGGCGGCACTGGACCGTCGAGCAGAAGCTGGCGATCCTGCGCGATGCCTTTGGGCCCGAAGGCTCGGTCCGCGCGGCCATCGAGCGCCATGAGGTCGGCAGCGGCGCGATCTACACCTGGCGCCGCCAGGCGATGTCGGGGGCGCTGACCGGGATCACCAAGCCAGCGGTGCCGAGCTTTGCCGAGGTCCAGATCAGCGAGCCTGCGGTGATGTTGCCGGCGCCGTCGTCGGCCGCGCCGGGTAGCGGGCAGATCGGGATCGAGCTCCCGTCTGGCGTGCGGCTGACAGTTGACGCATCATACCAACCTGCGTCGAGGCTGACTCACGTAAGGGATACCCAAACGGGTGAAAGTCTGAATCTATGGCGCCCTGGATCGGAGGGCGTGACCATGGGATCAGCGATCGGCTTGCGGGACGATTTTGACGGAGCTGCATTGAGGAGATTGGCGCGCGGGTCGAAGAGCGCGAACCAGACTCGTCGTCTTTTGGCGTTGGCCGAGATTTATGACGGCGGCAGCCGGACCGCAGCGGCACGGATCGGCGGGGTGGGATTGCAGATCGTGCGCGACTGGGTGGTGCGGTTCAACGCCCGCGGTCCCGATGGGCTGCTTGATGGCAAGGCCCCCGGGGCCCGTTCCCGGCTCGATGATGCGCAACGGCGGGCGCTGGTTGAGGTTGTCGAGCGCGGTCCGATCTCGGCGATCCATGGCGTCGTTCGCTGGCGGCTGATCGACCTGGTCCAGTGGTTATACGACGAGTTCGCGGTGTCGCTCGATGAAACCACCGTGGGACGGGAATTGAAGAAGCTGGGCTACGTCAAGCTCACGGCGCGCCCTCGCCACCATGCCCAGAACGAGCTTGCCATGGATGCCTTCAAAAAGGGGGCTTTGCCGCCGAGCTGGCAAAGGTCGGAGCGATCCTCCCGAAGGGCACGCCCATAGAGATATGGTTCCAGGACGAAGCGCGGGTTGGCCAGAAGAACAAGATCACGCGGCGTTGGGCCCGGCGCGGGACACGGCCATCGGCACCCAAGGATCAGCGGACGAAATCAGCCTATATCTTCGGCGCGATCTGCCCCGAACACGGCAAGGGCGCTGGGCTGGTGCTGCCCTTCTGCAATACCGAAACCATGTCGCTGCATCTGACCGAGATATCGCTCGCCGTCGCCCCCGGCGCGCACGCGGCCGTGCTGATGGATCAGGCTGGCTGGCACATGACCGACAAGCTGGATGTGCCTGCCAATATCAGCATCATCGCCCTGCCAGCCAAATGTCCCGAGCTCAACCCGGTCGAAAACATCTGGCAGTTCATGCGCGAGAACTGGCTCTCCAACCGGGTCTTCACCTCCTACGACAACATCGTCGATCACTGCTGCGACGCGTGGAACAAGCTCCTCGATCAACCATGGCACATCATGACCATCGGCCGCCGAAAATGGGCTCGTGGGTCATGATTAATGCAGGTTGGTATCAGTCGATGCCGAGGCGCTATCGCGGGTGATCGGTGTCCTGGCACGATGATCCCGCTTCCCCCGCTGACACGGATATTTCTGGCGTGCGGCGCGACCGATATGCGCAAAGGGTTCGATGGCCTGGCGGTGCTGGTGCAGCAGGCGCTGGAGCAGAGTCCGCATTCCGGCGCGCTGTTCGCGTTCCGGGGCAAGCGCGGCGATCTGGTCAAGCTGCTCTGGTATGATGGCCAGGGGTTGTGCCTGTTCTCCAAGCGCATGGATCGAGGCCGGTTCATCTGGCCGTCGACCCCAACCGGCACGGTAGCGATGACCGCGGCACAACTTTCAATGCTGTTGGAAGGCATCGACTGGCGGCGGCCGGAGCGCACATTCACACCGTCGCTGGCGGGCTAAAAATGCCCGGATTCCTGCGCTTTTTCTGGCTCTGGAACCCACGATCTGATATATATTCGCGGTGTCGGACGCAGCCCTTTCCGCCCCTGATAAAGACGCTCGGATCGCCGAGCTGGAAGCCGCATTGGCGACCGCCCACGCCGATATTACCGCTCGCGATATCCTGATCGATACGTTGCGCGTGCAGCTTGCCCGCCTCAAGCGCATGCAGTTCGGGAAGGCGTCCGAGAAGCTCAACCACGAGATTTCTCAGCTCGAGCTGGCGCTCGAAGAGCTCGAGGCCGAAGCCGCCACGGTGAGCGCGCGGCGCGTCGATCCTGCCACCCTCGATCGGCACGCGCCGGTTCGAGCGCTCCCGGCCCATCTGCCGCGTGAAGAACAGCGGATCGAGCCCGAGCACGGCAACTGCACCTGCCCCGATTGCGGCGGGCTCTTGCGCCCACTGGGTCAGGATAGCGACGAGATGCTCGACGCCGTGCCGGTCCATTGGCGGGTCGTCCGTACCATCCGGCCCAAGTATAGCTGCCGCGCCTGCGAGAAGGTCGTGCAGGCAGCGGCACCCGTAAAGGCTATCGCGCGCGGCAAGGCGACGTTCGGAACGCTCGCCCATGTCGTGGTCGCCAAGTTCGACCATCACCTGCCACTCTACCGCCAGGCGGAGATGATGGCCGCGCAGGGCATCGATATCGATCGCTCGACGCTCGCCGGCTGGGCCGGTCAGGCATCAGCATTGCTCGATCCGATCGTCAGCCGCATCCGCGAGGTCGGGCTCACCGCAACCAAGATCCATACCGACGACACGCCCGTGCCGATGCTCGATCCCGGGCGCGGCAAGACCGCGACCGGCAGGATCTGGGCCTATGTCGTCGACGATCGCGCCTCGGGCGCCACCACGCCGCCGCTGGTCTGGTATAAGTTCACTCAGGATCGCACCGGCAGTCATCCCCAACAGCAGCTCGCCAGCTTTACCGGGTTCCTGCAGGCCGACGGCTATGCCGGTTACGACAAGCTCTACAGCACCAACCGCGTCACCGAGGTCGCCTGCTGGGCGCATTTCCGGCGCAAGATTTTCGATATCCACGCGACCAAGCCGACGTCGCTCACCACCGACCTGCTGGCCCGTATCACCAACCTCTATCGGATCGAGGACGAGATCCGCGGCCACCCGCCAGACGTTCGTCGACGAGGCCGGCTGGAACGAACCGCACCCTTGGTCGAGGCGTTGCGCATCGCGCTCGACGACGCCTTGCGACGCCTCTCGCCAAAGTCCGAGATGGCCAAGGCGATCGCCTATGGCCGCAAGCGCTGGACCGCGCTCACGCGGTTCCTCGACGACGGCCGGCTGGAGATCGACAACAACATCGCCGAACGTGCGATCCGCAGCATCGCGATCGGCCGCAAGAACTGGCTGTTCGCCGGATCGAAGGCTGGCGGCGAACGCGCTGCCGCGATCTACACGGTCATCGAGACCTGCAAGCTCAACGGTGTCGAGCCGCAGGCCTATATAGCCGACGTCATCGCCAAAATCGCCGGCAACTGGCCTGCCGCGCGCTGGGACGAACTCATGCCGTGGAACTGGCGCCCAGACTTTCAGGCGATCGCCGAAGCCGCATAAGCAATGTCGCAATTCGCCATACACGACCACTAAAAGCAGGTGTGGCCGCCCCGTAAGCAACCGTTGACATTCGACATACTGATCGCTTCTTTTGCACGATGGTCGACGCTTCTGATGTTGCCTTTGTTGCGCCTTGGCGCCCCCTTGAACATGACGTCGAGCGGGAGGGTTTGCCGCGCCAGTTGGCAAAGGAGCTGTCGCCGGATCATCCACTTTGGTCTGCAGGGTGCGAAGTGATCGGCCGTGCTGACAGCAACGACGACATTCTGACTGTTTGCAAGGATGGCCGCTTCGCTATCGTTCATCTCACCTGGGGCCAAGGCCCCGGCAACGCCGAATACCCACACACAGTGATTTACAACAGCGCCAACGAGTTAAACGATGCCCTCTGGCGGGACGCCGTTTGGCAAGGCTTCGTGGACGACTTTGATCCGAACGATCCGAGGCTTCAGGTCAGCGCGTGACAGCCGTAGTCCAAGGCAGTTCTTAGCGATCTCCAGCAACGGCCGGACGGTCGCAACCACCAACTATCACCGTTCCGCGGCCTTCAGGCCACGCTTACCCTTCCGCCGAGTCGCAGGCCGCCAGATCCGCTCACCGGATCGCTCTGGATGCCACTACGTCGTAAGCGCGAAATCACCCCCACATTCCAGAACTGATGGGTATCGGCGATAGCATGTCCGCAGGGTAGCTTGGCGGGTAAGACACATGCTTCATGACGAAATTAGTTTCGAAACCGGCGGCGGTGAGCCTCCGGTGCGGCACCTGGATGTTGTGAGCGGCCCTGGCGGTCGCAGGCGCTGGACGCGCGAGGCGAAGATGCGGATCATTGAAGAAACGTTGCGCCCTGGCGCGAACGTCGCGGATGTCGCCGGACGGCACGGCTTGGTGCCGCAACAACTCTACGGTTGGCGTAGTGCGGTGCGCGCTCGGGAGAGCGAGCCGGCGCTGAGCTTTGTGCCGCTGGCTTTGGAAGGTGCACCACCGTCGATCGCGTCGGGCAGTGCTGCGATCGTCGTGGAGACCGGCGATCTGACGATCCGCATTCCAGCGAGCGTGAGTGCCGATCATATCGAGCGCGTGTTCCTGGCGGCGCGAATGCTGTCGTGATCATCCCGCCTGGGCCGCTGAAGGTGATGGTGGCGACGAAGCCCGTCGACTTCCGCAAGGGTGCGATCGGTCTTGCGGCGCTGGTCGAGCATGAACTTGCCGGCAAACCCTTCTCGGGCGTCGCATGGGTGTTCCGCTCGAAGCGGGCGAACCGGATCAAGCTGCTGGTCTGGGACGGCAGCGGCCTGGTGCTGGTGAGCAAGGTTCTGCAGACCGGTGCCTTCCATTGGCCACGCGCCGGTGGCGGCGTGATGCGACTGTCGGCAGCGCAGATGTCGGCGTTGTTCGAGGGGCTCCAGTGGAGCCGGATGCATGTGAGGTGGTGCCGGTTTTCTAGACAGGAGGCTAAGCTATCCCGGACGTAAGGGATGGACGGCAATGAAGACGACGCGGAAGCGGTATACGGGTGAGTTCAAGGCCAAGGTGGCGCTGGAGGCGATCCGGGGTGACCTGACACTGGCCGAGCTGGCGACGAAGCATGGCATTCACCCGACGATGATTGCGACGTGGAAGCGGCAGGCGATCGAGGGCATGGCGGCGACCTTCTCGGGCGCGAGCGAAGCTGCCAGGGTGGCAGGCGATACCGAGATCGAGAAGCTGCACGCGAAGATCGGGCAATTGGTGGTGGAACGGGATTTTTTGTCGAAGGGGTTCGCGCGATGAGCGTCGCGGGGCGGCGACAGATGATCGAGCGGGGGCATGCCAGCCTGTCGATCGCGGCGCAGTGTCGGCTGGTATCGATCAGCCGGTCGTCGTTTTACTATGCGCCGATGCCGGAGACGACCGAGACGCTGGCGCTGATGGCGGTGATCGACGCCTCGTTCCTCGACCACCCCTGGTATGGCAGCCGCCAGATGGCCCGACATCTTCAGCGGCTCGGTCACGCGGTCGGGCGTCGGCGGGTGCGGCGGCTGATGGCGAAGATGGGGCTCGCGCCCATCTACCAGCGCCCACGGACGAGCGATCCGCACCCGGAGCACCGGATCTACCCATATCTGCTGCGCGATCTGGAGATCACCCGGCCGGGTCACGTCTGGTGCGCCGACATTACGTACCTGCCGATGCGGCGGGGCTTCCTCTATCTCGTCGCCGTCATGGACTGGGCATCGCGGAAAGTGCTCGCCTGGCGATTGTCGAACACGATGGACGCGGAATTCTGCGTCGAGGCTTTGAAGGAAGCGCTGGCGCGCTTTGGCAAGCCCGAGATCTTCAACACGGACCAAGGCAGCCAGTTCACGAGCACCGACTTCACCGGCGTGCTGCGCGATGCCGAGGTGCGGATCAGCATGGACGGGCGTGGCCGCTGGATGGACAACGTCTTCATCGAGCGGCTCTGGCGGTCGCTGAAATACGAATGCGTCTACCTGAACGCGTTCGACACCGGCTCTGAGTTGCGTACCGGCCGAGACCGGTGGATCACCTATTACAACGGGCAGCGGCCCCACTCTCGCCTCGCCGGTCGAACCCCGGACGAGGTGTATGGGCGAGGCAGCGCAACGCCATATCCGTGGCATGCCACGGATATGGCGTTCACCAGAATGGCGGCGTAAACCAATCGGGGTATAGCTTAGCTCAGCCGCCAAACTGTCCAAGAAGGCGGCACCACCTCACGGATCAAGCCCGAGCGCTTTCGGCTTGAGTATAGCGAGTTCCAGTCGGGCCAGCAGGTCGTCGAGGCGTTCAACGGCGGCTCGCTCGATTTCGGCGGGATGAGCGAGATTCCGCCGATCTTCGCCGCCGCCTCCAACATCCATAGCTTCCGCCAGATCGCGGTCCAGCATGGCGACGTCAACAATCAGGTGGTGCTGGTGCCCAGGGACTCGCGCGTTCGCTCGCTCGCCGATCTCAAGGGTAAGCGCGTCGCCTATGTGCGGGCGACGACGAGCCAGTATTTCCTTATCAAGATGCTCGAATCTGTCGGCCTGGGCTGGGCGGATATCACGCCGGTCGCGGTCGGCGTGTCGGACGGCGCGGCGGCGTTCTCGCGCGGATCGGTCGATGCCTGGGCGATCTACGGTTTCCCGATCCAGCGTGCCATCGCGACCGAGGGCGCAACCATCCTCAAGACCGCGCTCGGCTTCCTGTCGGGCAATTACATCGTGTCCGCGCATGTCGATGCGCTCGCCGATCCCGCCAAGGTCAAGATCATCGGTGAGTATCTGACGCTGCTTCGCCGCGCTTATGCCTGGGCGGCGGCGCATTCGGACCAATGGGCTGACATCATCGCCAGGGATATCGGCGTGTCGCAAGCCTATGTGCGGGATCAGTTCGCCCGCAGGAGCGCGCCCTACGAACTGCGCCCCGTCACCGACGCGGCGATCGCCTCGCAGGAGGAGGTCGCGCGCGTCTTCGCCGAGGCCGGGCAGGTGCAGCGAAAGGTCGATGTCCGCGCGCTGTGGGACGATCGCTTCAATCCCGTCATCGAAAAGGCTTTGTGAAATGGCCAGCGTCCTCGCCGCCGATCCCGAGACCGACCTGTCGCCCGAGCGGCTCGACCGCATCACCGCCACGCTCGCCGAGAGCGCCGGCGCGGTCGATCGGGCGGCAGAGTTCCCGCGCGACAATTTCGCGTTTCTGGCGCGCGAAGGGCTGATCGGGCTGACCGTGTCGCGCGCGCTCGGCGGTGTCGGGGCGGGGCTGGGCGATGCGCTGAAGGTGCTCGGCGCGGTCGCCAAGGGCGAACCTTCGACCGCGCTGATTCTGTTCATGACCTACGCCTATCACGCCGCGCCCACCAAGACGCGCGCGTGGCCGGCCGGGCTGTACGAGCGGCTGGCGCGCGAGGCTGTCGCCGGGCGCGGGCTGATCGGCGGCTTGCGGGTCGAACCCGAACTCGGCACGCCGGTGCGTGGCGGCTTGCCCAAGACGGTGGCGCGCCGCACCGACGAGGGCTGGGCGATCACCGGCGAGAAGATCTATTCGACCGGCTCGACCGGGCTCGACTGGTTCGCGGTGTGGGCGAAGACCGACGAGGAGACCCCGCGCGTCGGGAATTTCCTCGTGCCGGCGGATTCGCTCAACATCACGATCGAGCCGGTGTGGGATCACCTCGGCATGCGCGCGACGGTGAGCCACGAGGTTCGCTTCGCCGACACGCCGGTGCCGCTCGCGCATGGGGTCGATCTGCGCCGGCCCGAGGACTGGGCGCCGATCCCCGGCGACATCTCGCAGGGGGCGTGGAACGCACTGTCGATCTCGACGATCTATGACGGCGTGGCGCGGGCGGCGCGCGACTGGCTGGTGCGCTATCTCAACGATCGCGTGCCGAGCAACCTTGGCGCGAGCCTCGCCACGTTGCCGCGTTTTCAGGAGAAGGTCGGCGAGATCGAAGGGCTGTTACAGGTCAACCGCACGCTGATCGAGAATGCCGCCGCCAGAGTAGACGCGGGCGAGGCGATCAGCGCGAACGAGCTCACCATCGTCAAATGGGCGGCGACCGGCAATGCGATCCGCGCGGTCGAGATCGGGCTGGAATTGACCGGCAATCCCGGCCTCACGCGCAACAACCCGCTCGAACGCCATTATCGCGACGTGTTGTGCAGCCGAATCCATTCGCCGCAGAACGACACGATCCTGACGTCGGCGGGCCGTTCGGCGCTGGCGCTATGACTACGCCGCTCGTCATTGCCAGCCAGATGGAGGCGGATTTCAACGCCGGCCTTGCCGCGCATCCGATCGGCCCGCGTGTCATCCCCGTGCCCGAGGACAGGCCGTGGGAGGCGGCGAGGGAGGCCGATATCCTGCTGGTGCGGCCCTCGCCGGCGTGGCGCGGCAACCATGACCTCGCGCGGCCGGCGGCGTGGCCGGGGCGGTTGCGCTGGGTGTATAGCGCATCGGCGGGGATCGATTTCTATCCACCCTGGCTGCTCGACGCGCCGCTCGTCACCTGCGGGCGCGGCGTCGCTTCCGACGAGATCGCCGACTACGTGATCGCCGCGATCTACGCGCGCGCCAAGAACCTCGATGCGGTGACGGTGCATGCGCGTGCCGACTGGCGGCCGGCGATGCTCGGCCGGGTCGGTGGCAGCACGGTCGGGATCGTCGGACTGGGCGCGATCGGCGGCGCGGTGGCGCAGTGCGCGGTCGCGCTTGGCGCGCGCGTGGTGGCGGTGCGGCGCGGAACGGCGCCGGCGGAGACCGCGGGGGTCGAATTGCTCGACAGTGTCGAAAGCGTCGTCGTCGAGGCCGATCATATCGTCATCGCGGTGCCGGCGACGCTGGCGACGCGCGGACTGTTCGACGCAGCGATGTTCGCGCGGACCAAGCCGGGCGCGCACCTCATCAACGTCGCGCGCGGATCGGTGATCGATCAGGACGCGCTGATCGTCGCGCTGGACAGTGGGCAGCTCGATTTCGCCACGCTCGACGTGACCGAGCCCGAGCCGCTGCCGGACGGCCACCCGCTCTACACGCATCCGCGTGTGCGGCTGACGCCGCATGTCTCGTCCAACTATCTGATCGTCCGCCATCGGCTGAGCGAGAAGGTCGCCGAGGATATCGGGCGCTTCGCGCGGGGCGAGGCGCCGAGCGATATCGTCGATCGGGTGCGGGGGTATTGATCGGCCGCCGATCGATCTGATCCAACGGAAGCCTAGGCCGCCGCCGCGATCGTGGCTTCGGGAAGCTCGGCCAGGATCGCCTCGGGCTCTGGGCGCTCCATCCAGTCGGGGCTGACCGCGATGAAGCGGACCTGTGCGTCGCGACCGATAATCAAGATGGTCGGCTGTGGCAGAACCCAGGTGCCGGTGCCGGTGATCGACCCGATCCAGCTCTGGCCCGCCGCTACCGCCGGCTTATCCTCCGGCTCGAAGGTGATGCCAAGCCAATCGCCTAGCGCATTGTCCGGATCGCAGGCCAAGGTGAGTTTCAGCCCGTGCCGCGCGCGCAGTTCGGGATCGACCGGGGCTTGCGGGCTGACCGCGATCAGCGGGATGCCGGCGCGTGAGAGGGCGGGGAACAAGGCGCGGTCGTAACGCGGCAGCGCGATGTTGCAGGCCGGACAGCCGCCGAAGCGATAGAAGATCAGCACCGCCGGGCCGCGCGCGATCAGGTCGTCACGACGGATCGCGGTGCCATCCTCTGCAGTCAGCGTGAAATCATCGACCAGCTCGCCCGCCTGCGCGTGGTTGCGCGGATCGTATTTGCGGACCAGCGCGGCGCGCGTGGCCGCGTTTGCGCGCAGTTGCTCGGGCGCCCAGTCGTGCTCGCGCTCGGCCTGCAATGCGGCATAGGCCGCCTTCAAGGTATCCGTCATCGATCATGCCTCCTCGTTGTCCGAAGCCTAGCGAGCGAGGCGCGCGCGCTTCCAACGAGAAGCCGCGGCGGATCGATGAGGAATGCGAATATGCCCGTTCGTGAGCGCACCGATCTTTTAGACCCGTTCGTCCTGAGCTCGTCGAAGGACGTGCCAGGAGCGCCGGCGTTCGCGGCACGTGCTTCGACAAGCTCAGCACGAACGGATCGGTATATACGCTATCCCAGCGCCAGCACCGTCTCCCGCGCGAGATCGGCGAGGCGCTGCGTAGCGATGTCGAGGCCGTCGGCGGTCTGGAGGATGCAGGCGACGCGCGGCAGATCGGGGAGGGGGTGCGGCTCGATAGGCGTAGCGTCGCGCAGGAACAGGTGCGTGCGACAGGTGAGGCCAAGCCCCGCAGACACCGCCGAGCGCAGCGTCGTGAGGTTGGGCGTCTCCACCGTGATCCGGTATGGCCGCCCGGCTTCATCGAGCGCCCGGATCGCCGCTTCGCGGAAGCGGCACGGCTGCTCCAGCACCGCGAGCGGGATGATGTCGCGGCGCGCGAGGTCGCTGTCGCCGTACCAGCTCATCGGCGCGGTGGTGATCGCGGCAGGATCGCCGCCGGCTGCGAAACCGAGGATGATGTCGAGCTGGCGGCGTTCGAGCAGCCCCTGCAACTCGGCGGTGCCCGCCACGCGCGCATAGATCTGTGCGTCCGGGTGAAGCTCGGAGAAGCGCGCGAGCAGCCCGGTGAGCAGGCTTTCGGCGAAATCCTGCACCATCCCGACTCGCGCTGGGCCGGCGAAGCGCCCAGTGTTGATCGCCGCGATCGCCTCGTCATGCAGATCGAGCACGCGGCGGGCGTAATCGAGCATCATGTCGCCCGCCGGGGTGAGCGTCAGACGGCGACCCTCGCGGACGAACAGTGCCTGTTGCAGCAATTCCTCGAGCCGCTTGATCTGGAGGCTGAGCGCGGATTGGGTGACGAACACCTGCTCGGACGCGTTGAGCATCGAGCCCGAATCCACGATCGCCACGAAGCTGCGCAGCAAGGTCGTCGGCAGGTTGACGGGCATGTTTGTCCTTCGGGTGATCGGCCGCTCCGCGCGGAGTATCGATCAGGAATGAACTCCTACCAAAATACTATGCATTGCGTGCTGTAAACATAATCTTTGCTGGCTCGGGAGGCTTCGTGCAAAGCACGCAACCTATTGTACTATAAAGTTTAAAATGCGGTATGAGCGCTGCTTATAGGTGGTTCCGCTAAACTCGATTGAACGGATAGACATTCTGATGTTGCCTTGGGCCTCCAGACGCTTGGGACGGCCCAGACATGACCGCATACGCCCAGAGTGCCCCGCAACGGCACGCCCTATCCTTCAGACTGCCGGCCCGGCTGCTCGGGCGGTGGTTCTCGCCGCTCGTGCTGCTGCTGCTGTGGGAACTCGGCTCGCGCACCGGGCTGATTCCCGAACGCACGCTCGCTGCGCCTTCGGCCGTGCTCGGCGCGTTAGTGGCGATGATCGCTTCGGGCGAATTGCCGAGCAACCTGCTGGTGTCGTTCGGGCGGGTGTCGATCGGGCTGTCGATCGGGATCAGCGCCGGCATCGCGCTGGCGCTGGTCGCCGGGCTGTCGCGATCGGGCGAGATCACGGTCGATCCACTGATGCAGATCAAGCGCACGATTCCTGTCGTGGCGCTGTCGCCTTTGTTCATCGTCTGGTTCGGCATCGGCGAGACCACCAAGATCGCGCTGATCGCGTTCGCGACCGTGTTCCCGGTCTATCTCAACCTGTATAGCGGCATCCGCGCGGTCGATCCGCGGCTGATCGACGCGGCGCGCAGCTTCGGGCTCAGCCGGATCGAGCTGATCCAGCATGTCATCCTGCCCGCCGCCTTGCCGTCGCTGTTGGTGGGCCTGCGCTTCTCATTGTCGGTGGCGATCATCGTGCTCGTCATCGCCGAGCAGATCAACGCCTCGGCCGGGCTGGGCTATCTCATCAACAACGCGCGCGATTTCATGCGTACCGACATCATCGTCGTCTGCCTGATGGTCTACGCGCTGCTCGGCCTCGGTGCCGATTGGCTCGTGCGTGCCGTCGAAACCCGCGCTTTGGCATGGCGCCCCAGCATCGTGGAGCAAAACTGATGGACGTCGCCCGAGGATTCCTGCTGGCCAAGGCCGCAGATCTGCCGACCCCCGCCGTGCGCCTAAGCAACTTCACCCGCCGCTTCGGCGCCAATACGATCATCGACGGTCTTGATCTGGAGATCGCGCCAGGCGAGTTCGTCGCGCTGCTCGGCCGCTCGGGATCGGGCAAGACGACGCTGTTGCGCACGCTCGCCGGGATGGACGAGGTGCGCGGGCAGGACGTGTCGGTGCCCTCGGCGCGCGCGGTGGTGTTCCAGGATGCGCGGCTGCTGCCGTGGAAGACGGTGTGGCGCAACGTCGCGCTCGGGCTGAAGGGCGGCACTATCCGGGAACGCGCCGAGCAGGCGTTGCGCGAGGTTGGCCTCGGCCACCGGCTCGATGCGTGGCCGCTGACTTTGTCGGGTGGCGAGGCGCAACGCGTCGCGCTGGCGCGCGCGCTGGTGCGCGAGCCGCAACTGCTCCTGCTCGACGAGCCGTTCGCGGCGCTCGATGCGCTCACCCGTATCCGCATGCACGATCTGGTGCTGTCGCTGTGGCGCGCGCACCGCCCGGCGGTGCTGCTGGTCACGCACGACGTCGACGAGGCGATCGCGCTGGCTGACCGCGTGCTGGTGCTCGACAGCGGCCGGATCGTGGCCGAGGAGCGGATTGCCGCCGAGCGCGGCGATCGCGCAGGCCTCGCGCGAGGGTTGCGGGATACGCTGCTCGGCCATCTCGGCGTGGAGCGCGGTCCCGCGTTGGAGGAGGGCGTCGTGCATCTCGCCCGCGCCCGCGCGTGAATGCGTATCGCCCGATCACGGCGGCGATCGATACCGCACCGCTGCGGGACTTCGTGACCAGGTTTGCCGACCTGATCGACAGGAGCCGCCACCAACATGAAATCCTCGCGACCGGATCGGCGTTGCTTGGTCAGTTGATCGCGCGCGACGACTGGCTGCCCGAAGCGTTCGCCGTCCCGAACCCCGAGCGCTACCAGCAATATCTGCTCCACTGCGACAGCCGCGAGCGGTTCAGCGTGGTCAGCTTCGTGTGGGGCCCGGGACAGGCGACGCCGGTGCATGACCACCGCGTCTGGGGGCTGGTCGGCGTGTTGCGTGGCGCCGAACGCGTGCAACGCTATCGCCGGAGCGAAGACGGTACGATCGTGGCGGCCGGCGACGAGGTCTTGCTGGAGGCCGGCAAGGTCGAGGCGGTCGGCCCCGACATTGGCGATATCCACCGCGTCGCCAATGGCCGGGAGGATGGCCCCTCGGTCAGCATCCACGTCTATGGCGGCAATATCGGCGCGGTCGAACGTGCCACCTACGCCGCCGATGGCACCCCCAAACGCTTCATCTCGGGATACGCCAACGGCGTGCTCCCCAACATCTGGGACAGATCGGAATGACCAACATCACCCCGCAGGATATCCGCCGCGCGCTGCTCGTCGGAGACGAGATCGCGCTGATCGACGTTCGCGAGGAAGCGGAATTCGCGCTCGGTCACCCGCTGTTCGCCGCGCAGATTCCGCTGCGCCGCATCGATGCGGAGGCGCGCTGGCGGATTCCCCGACTCGAAACCTTGGTCGTCGTGTATGACAATGGCGAGGGGCTTGCCGGCGACGCCGCGAGCAAATTCGAAGCGCTCGGCTATCCCGACGTGCGGCGGCTTGAAGGCGGTCTCGCCGGCTGGCGCGACGCGGGCTACGAGCTGTTCGAGGACGTCAACAGCTACTCCAAGGCGTTCGGCGAACTGGTCGAGCATAACCGCCACACGCCCTCGCTTCCGGCCGAAGAGGTGCAGGCGCTCATCACCGAGAAGGCCGACATCGCGATCCTCGATGCGCGCCGCTACGATGAGTATAATACGATGAGCATCCCCGGCGGGCAGAGCGCGCCCGGTGCGGAACTGGTGTTGCGTGCGCGCGCCGCCGCGCCCGATCCCGACACGACGATCATCGTCAATTGCGCGGGCCGGACGCGCAGCATCATCGGCGCGCAGTCGCTCATCAATGCGAAATTGCCCAACAAGGTGTTCGCGCTTCGCAACGGCACGATCGGTTGGACGCTCGCCGGCCAGAGCCTTGAAACCGGGCAGCAGCGCGCCGCGCCAGACGCGGCGGGCGAAAGCGCCGAGGAAGCGCGCGCGACCGCGCGCAGCGTCGCCTATCGCGCCGGCGTCAAGCGGCTGAGCTGGGCCGATCTGGAAGTGCTCAAGGCCGATAGCGCGCGCACGCTCTACCTCTACGACGTGCGCCAGCCCGATGCGTTCGCGCGCGGGCATCTGCCCGGTTTTCGCAACGCGCAGGGCGGCCAGCTCGTGCAGGAGACCGATCACTTCGCGCCGGTACGGGGCGCGCGCATCGTGCTCTCCGATGATCTCGGCCCGCGCGCGGACATGACCGCATCGTGGCTGGCGCAACTCGGCTGGGAGGTGTTCGTGCTCGACGCCGACTTCACCGGCGATCTCGAAATCGGCCCCGACGGCGCGCCCGCGCCGCGCGGTCCCGAGGGCCGCTACAAGCGCCCTTATGAGGGCACCGACAACCAGCAGGCGGCGATGCAGGCCTATCTCGACTGGGAATACGGCCTCGTCGCCCAGCTCCAGAACGACGGCACGCACGGCTTCTACGTCATTTGACATCTCTCCAGAGGAGACATTCCATGAGCGTTAAGTTCATCGGCTATATCGGTTTCAACAACGGCTCCGAGACGCAAAGCGCGGTCCGCAGCCGCGCGCTCGACAAGGATTATGTCGAGGCGGCGGCGAAGGCGCAGGAGGCGGGCGGGTTCGATCGTGTGCTGATCCCGTTCGGGTCGAACAGCCCGGAAAGCCAGATCGTCGCCGCGCACGCCGCCGCGCTTACTACCAAACTCGGGTTCCTCGTCGCGCACCGGCCCGGCTTCACCCAGCCGACGCTCGCGGCGCGCCAGCTCGCCACGCTCGACCAGCTTTCGGGCGGGCGCATCGCGGTCCACATCATCACCGGCGGCGCCGATGAGGAGATGGCGCGCGACGGCGACACCGGCACGCACAAGGCCGAGCGCTACACGCGCACCGACGAATATCTGACGATCCTGCGCAATGAATGGACGTCGCCCAAGCCGTTCGACCATGCGGGCCGTTTCTACGAGGTGCGGCAGGCGTTCAGCGCGATCAAGCCCGACAATCTGCCGGTGTTCTTCGGCGGCTCGTCCGACGAGGCGATCGAGGTGGCCGGGCGGCATGCCGACGTTTACGCACTGTGGGGCGAGACGCTGGAACAGGTCGGCGAGACGGTGCGCCGCGTGCGCGCCTCGGCAGCGCGGCATGGCCGCCGGCCGGGTTTCTCGCTGTCGCTGCGCCCGGTGATCGCCGACACAGAAGAGGCAGCGTGGAAGAAGGCCGATGATATCGTCGAGCAGGTCCGCGCCAACCGCGAGGCGGCGGGGCTGCCGACCAGCGGCCATCGCCCGCCCAACGCCGGATCGCTCCGGTTGCTTCAAACGGCGAGCGCGGGCCGTCGCGATACGCGGCTGTGGACCGGCGTCGCGCAACTGACGGGGGCTGCCGGCAACAGCACCGGTCTGGTCGGTACGCCCGAGCAGGTCGCCGACGGGATGCTCGAGTATTGGGACATCGGCATCGACCATTTCCTGATCCGTGGCTTCGATCCGCTTGGCGATGCGATCGACTATGGGCGCGAGCTGTTGCCGCTGGTGCGGCGCAAGGTCGCGGAGCGCGAGAAGCTCGGTCTGGCGCTTGCGGGTTGAGATGATCGCGAACGCAATCCTCTATCCGCATCGCCTCCCTTCCGTTCGTGTCGAGCGAAGTCGAGACACGGGGCGCAGCGCTTGCCCCTCGACTTCGCTCGGGGCGAACGGAAGGTGGGGTTGGCGTGCCTCGGCGGCCGCGCTGTTTTCGCTGCTGCTCGCCGTCCTGTCAGCCTGCGGGCAGGGCAGCGACACGCACGTCCTCCGCGTCGCCAACCAGAAGGGCTCGACCAGGGCGATGATGGAAGCGGCGGGGGTGCTCAAGGGCGCACCGTACCGCATCGAATGGTCCGAATTCCCCGCCGCGCAACCGCTGATGGAAGCGGTGGGCGGCGGCGCGGCCGATCTTGGCCTGGCCGGCGATGCGCCGTTCATCTTCGCCTATCAAAGCGGCGCGGCCGTGAAAGCGGTCGGTGCGCTGGCGACCGCCGGCAATCCAAGCGACGCGCTCGGCGTGATCGTGCGTAACAGCTCGCCGATCCACTCAGTCGGCGATCTCGTTGGCAAGACGGTGACGACGACGCGCGGCTCGATCGGCCACCATATCCTGTTGCAGGCGCTCGAACGCGCCAAGATCCCGGCGGATCGTGTCACTGTGACCTTTCTGTCGCCAGCCGACGCCAAGGCGGCGTTCGACAACGGCACGGTCGATGCCTGGGCGATCTGGCCACCGTATATCAGCGTCGCCATCAAGGAGGGCGCGCGCACCGTCGTCGATGCGCGCGATTACGAACTGCCGGTCAGCTTCGAGGTTGCACACACCGCCGCGATCGCGCCCAAGGCGGCGCTGATGCGCGACTTCCTTCAGCGCGAGGCCAAGGCGCTCAACCGGGCGCGCGCCCACCCCGAAGCCTTCGCCAAGGTGCTGGCAAAGGAAACCGGCCTGCCGCTCGACATCGCGCGCGCCAGCTTCGATCGTAACAACCGCGTCTCGGTGCCGATCGACGCCGGCATTGTCGAGCATGAGCGCGTCGTCGCCAAACGCTTCGAAACCGCCGGTCTGATCGACGCCAAGCGCCCGGTCACCGAGGCTTTCGACACGGACGTCGGCAAGGGGCTGTTCCGGCCGCTCGCCGCGAACTGAATTTCCAAGGAGACCCAACATGGCAACGGTGTTCAACGAAGCCCCGACGATTCGCTGGAGCGAAGCGGAATGGCGCACGCGCGTCGATCTCGCCGCTTTCTATCGGCTGGCGGCGATCAACGGCTGGGACGATCTGATCTTCACCCACATTTCCGCGCGCGTGCCGGGGCCGGACCATCATTTCCTCATCAATCCCTATGGCCTCGCTTTCGATGAGATCACCGCGTCGAGCCTAGTCAAGATCGACCTCGACGGCAACCTGATCGAGCCCAACGAATACGGCATCAATTACGCCGGCTATGTGATCCACTCGGCGGTCCACGGCGCGCGCGAGGATGCTTTGTTCATCGCGCACTTCCACAGTCCCGACGGCATGGCGGTGTCCGCGCATGCGGAAGGTCTGTTGCCGCTCAACCAGCGCGCGCTCGCGATCATCCCGCGGCTGAGCTACCATGATTACGAGGGCGTCGCGCTCAACCTCGACGAGCGCGAGCGGCTGGTCGCCGATCTCGGCGAAACCAAGCTGATGCTGCTACGCAACCACGGCACGCTCGCGCTCGGCGCGTCGCCGGGCGAGGCGTGGACCAACATTCACCAGTTGGAGACCGCCTGCACCGCGCAGGTCCGCACACTCGGCATCGGTCGGGAGAATGTGCTGATCGCCCCGCAAGCCGCGCAGGATGAGGTACGCCGCCAGATGGCGCGTCCTCGCAACCCGTTGCAGGGCGAACGCTCGACGAGCGATCTCGTTTGGGCGGCGTCGCTTCGCAAGGCTGAGCGGCTGTCGCCCGGCTTCGACGTGTAAACGTAATACCAACCTGCGTCGAGGCTGACTCACGTAAGGGATACCCAAACGGGTGAAAGTCTGAATCTATGGCGCCCTGGATCGGAGGGCGTGACCATGGGATCAGCGATCGGCTTGCGGGACGATTTTGACGGAGCTGCATTGAGGAGATTGGCGCGCGGGTCGAAGAGCGCGAACCAGACTCGTCGTCTTTTGGCGTTGGCCGAGATTTATGACGGCGGCAGCCGGACCGCAGCGGCACGGATCGGCGGGGTGGGATTGCAGATCGTGCGCGACTGGGTGGTGCGGTTCAACGCCCGCGGTCCCGATGGGCTGCTTGATGGCAAGGCCCCCGGGGCCCGTTCCCGGCTCGATGATGCGCAACGGCGGGCGCTGGTTGAGGTTGTCGAGCGCGGTCCGATCTCGGCGATCCATGGCGTCGTTCGCTGGCGGCTGATCGACCTGGTCCAGTGGTTATACGACGAGTTCGCGGTGTCGCTCGATGAAACCACCGTGGGACGGGAATTGAAGAAGCTGGGCTACGTCAAGCTCACGGCGCGCCCTCGCCACCATGCCCAGAACGAGCTTGCCATGGATGCCTTCAAAAAGGGGGCTTTGCCGCCGAGCTGGCAAAGGTCGGAGCGATCCTCCCGAAGGGCACGCCCATAGAGATATGGTTCCAGGACGAAGCGCGGGTTGGCCAGAAGAACAAGATCACGCGGCGTTGGGCCCGGCGCGGGACACGGCCATCGGCACCCAAGGATCAGCGGACGAAATCAGCCTATATCTTCGGCGCGATCTGCCCCGAACACGGCAAGGGCGCTGGGCTGGTGCTGCCCTTCTGCAATACCGAAACCATGTCGCTGCATCTGACCGAGATATCGCTCGCCGTCGCCCCCGGCGCGCACGCGGCCGTGCTGATGGATCAGGCTGGCTGGCACATGACCGACAAGCTGGATGTGCCTGCCAATATCAGCATCATCGCCCTGCCAGCCAAATGTCCCGAGCTCAACCCGGTCGAAAACATCTGGCAGTTCATGCGCGAGAACTGGCTCTCCAACCGGGTCTTCACCTCCTACGACAACATCGTCGATCACTGCTGCGACGCGTGGAACAAGCTCCTCGATCAACCATGGCACATCATGACCATCGGCCGCCGAAAATGGGCTCGTGGGTCATGATTAATGCAGGTTGGTATAAGAAGAGACGTATCGTAAGACGAGACGGGGCCGCCGTTGCACCAGGCAACGGCGGCCTCGACGTTCATCGTCCGGCTACCGCGAGATCTTGAACGACACCAGCACCGTCGCTGGATCGGCGTAGTTCTTGTAGTAAATTCCCGTCGTCGGCGTGTACGAAGACCCCACCGGCGCATCGGCGCCGAGGATGTTCCGCCCTTCGACCCGTATCTGAAAGCTCGGGTCGCGCGGCGTCCAGGTGATCGCGCCGTTGACGAAGGTCTGCCCCGGCCCCCGGTCCTGCGGACGCGCGAGCGCGGCTGTATAGAAGCTGCCCTGATATTGCGCGTTCAGCGAGACCTTCACGTCGCCGAACTTGCCGGCGGGCAGATCGTAATTCGCGCCGCCCGAGACGCTCCACTTCGGCGCGTTGGTCAGCGGGTTGCCATCGGCATCGATGCCCTTGCCGCCCGCGCCCTTGTAATCGTCATATACTGCCTTGAGATAGCCGCCCGACGCCTGCAACGAGGCCCGCTTCGACAGGTGCAAGTCGTTCTCCAGCTCGACGCCCCAGCTATGCGCCTTGCCGGCGTTGCCGCGCCGTGAGCCGACATAGGCCGGATCGTAGAACGACACCTGCAAATCGCGGTAATCGTTATAGAACACTGCAAGGTTGCTGCGCAGGGCGCGGCCGAACAGGGTCGCCTTGAGTCCGCCCTCATAGGTCGTCACCTTCTCGGGGTTGAAGGGCAAGGTGGCGAGGTCGATCCGCGTCGCGCGATTGTCGAACCCGCCCGATTTGAAGCTTAGGCGCGGCACGAACGGGGATTGCTCAAGCGCTGTTGATATTCGTTAAAGCGGGGCGGGGGACCGTGCTCAACCGTGGCGAGATCGCCGAGTCAGCAACGTGTCCATGAACCTGCCGGGCCTTCACTCGCCAGCTAATTCACGCTCCTGCTATTAGCGGGTATCGGCAATCCGAGGTTGCCGCGCAGCGTAGTGTGCTCATACTCGGTGCGGAACAACCCCCGCGCCTGGAGCAGGGGCACGACTTCCGAAGTGAAGCGGCGGAACTGACTAGGGTGGCCGGCATGCACGTTGATCCCGTCGAAGGCCCGCCCCTCGAACCAGCGTTCGATTTCGTCGGCCACAGTCTCAGCCGATCCCACGAACGGACTGCTGAACTGGTCTCGCAGATGTTCGACCGTGTCGCGCAGCGAGAGACCACGCGCGACCGCAATCTCGGTGATCTGTTTGGCCTGGGTGAAGAAGCTGCTTTTGGCATGTTCCAGCGCCTTGACCGGGAACGGCGCGTCGAGATCATACTGGCGGAAGTCGTGCCAGCCGAAGGCACGGCCGAACTCGGCCAACGCCTGGTCGAAACTCTGGTCGATCCTGCGGTGTTCGCGCTCGATCCTGCGGGCATCCTCGTCGGTGTCGCCGACCGTGACCGAGAAGCCCGGCAGAATGACGATCGCGTCTGGATCGCGGCCTAACGCCGCGGCGCGGCGTTTGATGTCGGCGTAGAAGGCCTGGCCTTGTTGGATCGTCTTGGCATGGGTGAAGATCGCGTCCGCCACGGTGGCCCCCAGCGTGCGGCCCTGTTCTGAATCGCCCGCCTGGAAGATCACCGGCTCGCCCTGCGGCGATCGCTGGATATTGAGCGGCCCCACGACCGAGAAATATTCACCCTTGTGGTTGAGCGCGTGGAGCTTGCTCTTGTCGAGAAATACGCCGGTCTCGCGGTCGCGCACCAGCGCACCATCCTCGTAGGACCGCCACAACCCACGCACCACATCAAGATATTCGAACGCGCGGCCGTAGCGCGTGGCGTAATTATAGTGCGCCTCGCGGCCGTAGTTGCCCGCCGTGCCGGCGTCGCCGCTGGTAACGACGTTCCAGCCCGCACGGCCCTTGCTGATCAGATCGAGCGAGGCCAGCCGGCGCGCGAGGTTGAAGGGCTCGTTGTATGACGTCGTCAACGTCCCGACGAGGCCGATATGGCTGGTCGCGACCGCCAGCGCCGAAAGCAGTGTCAGCGGTTCCAGCCGGTTGAGATAATGCGGCGGAGAATCTGCGGTGATGAACTGGCTGTCGACGATGAAAACCAGATCGAACTTGGCCGCTTCGGCCTGACGGACGATCTCGATATACCAATCGATATTGACGCTCGCATCGACCGGGATTTCAGGATCGAGCCAACGGTTGGTCTGGCCAGGACCGCCGACGCCGGTGGTGACGAGTCCAAGTTTGAGCTGTCGCTTGGCCATAGGATGGCTCCTTGCGCTAAATCAGAGTTGCTGGAAATTCGGCGCGACCTGCACCGGCTTGGTGAGCAGCCCGGCTTCCTGGAAGAGGTCGGCAATGCCCTGTTCCTCCGCGATCAAGCCGGTGTCGATGGGAACGGGAACGTTGACGCTGCGGTTGAGGTAGCGCCGCGTCGCCGCGAGCGGCACGCCGGTCTGCTTGGTCAGCATCTGCGCATAGGCTTCGCGGTGGGTTTCCCCCCAGGTGCGCGCGGCGGCGAAGCGTGCGGTCAGATCGGCGAGCAAGGGGCGTTTATCGCGCAACGAAGCGTCAGTGCCGAACACGAAACCGAGACCGGGCGTCAACGATCGGTCGATCGGGATGATGCGCATCCCGTCGCTCAATTCGCCAATGGCCGCATAAGGGTCCCAGATCGCCCAGGCATCGACCGTGCCGCTGGCCAGCGCGGCACGACCGTCACTCGGACTGAGAAACTTCATGTCGATCGCGTCGAACGGTTTGCCGAGCCGTTTCAGGCCCGCGAGCAACACATAGTGGCCGATCGAACCGCGTGGCGTCGCGACCCGCTTGCCGAGCAGATCGTCGAATCCCTTGATGGGAGACGTGCCAGACACCAGCACGGTCGTCGCGGCACCCTTGGCGCGGAACGCCGCGATCGCTTTCACCCCCGCATTCGCCTGCAGGCTGAAAATGAACGGTGCGTCGCCGCCCACGCCGGTGTCGATCGCGCCTGCGCCGAGCGCCTCGATGAGCGGGGCGGCATTGGGGAATTGCGCCCATTGAATGGCATAGGGCACATCCTTGAGCTGACCGGAGGCTTCGAGCAACGCCTGGATGCCGCCGCGCTGGTCGCCGATCACGAGCGTCTTGCTCGATCCTTTGACACAGGCCGACAACGCCCCCGCGGCACCGATCGTCAGAACGGCGCGTCGCGACATCGACGTGTTGAACGACATGGCAAAATCCTTCGGTGCGGATCGCATCAGAAATGGTTCTTCATCGTGATGCCGTAGGTGCGCGGCTCGCCGACGCCCACCTGAGTGATGCCCCAAGTGGCGTTGACCGTGGCGGTGACGAGATAATCCTTGTCGAGCAGGTTCCGCGCCCAAACCGACACGTCCCACGGGCCATTCGCCGCGCGCAGGCCAAGCTGCGCGCCGACCAGCGCATAACCCTTGATCTCGCTGAACGGATCGTCGTTGACGGCGGAGAAGAATTTCGAGCGATAGCTGATGTCGCCAGCGGCGTAGCCGAGCATACGGTCGCTCATCGGGGTCTCGTAGCGCGCCTGCACCGCGCCGACCCATTTCGACGTGCCCGACAGGCGCTGGCCGGAGATGTCGCAGGACGTCCGGTAGGATTGCAGGAACGGGCAGATCGCGTTGGTGTAGCGCACATATTTGGCATCGGTGAACGAACCCGAGGCATTGAGAGTGAGACCCTTGGCGACCGTGCCGCGAAGATCGATCTCGACGCCGCGGCTGCGTACCTTGCCGGCGTTGCCCAGGTACGAAATGCGGTTGGAAACGTCGTACAGGTTGGCCTGATAGTTTTCGTCGCTCGTCCAGAACACGGCGGTGTTGAACTGTACGCGCCGATCGAAGAGTTGCGACTTCACGCCGATTTCGTAGGAATCGACTTTCTCGGGCTCGACGAAGATGTTGATGCCGGCATTTTTGCGGACGAGGTTGATTCCAGCCGATTTGTATCCGCGCGAATAGCTTGCATAAGCGTGAACATCGTCACCGAGGTCCTGATTGGCGCTGAGCAGCCACGACACCGTGCCTTTCGACCGGCTCGCCTCATAAGCGCCACCCGACGGAGCGTAAGCCGCGCGGATTGCAGCGGCGCCGGCCTGATACGCGAGGGGCAGGCTGGAGATCGGGGCGACCGTGCCGACCTGAACCGCATCATAGCTGCCCGCTTTCTTCTCATAGGTATAGCGCAAGCCGCCGGTTAGGCTGGTGTACGGCGTGACGTGCCAGGTCGCCTGACCATAAGCCGCGTAACTGTTCGTGGACGGGTCGAGATAGCTGAACTGATCCAGGCCTTGCAGAAGCGCATTGGGGGCAGTTGGGCCGAAATACCATTTGGCGGCGTCTTTGTTGAACGACAGCTCCTGCTTGAGATCGGCCTTCTGCCAGAAATAATAGAGGCCGGCGGTATATTCGATTTTGCCGCCGCTCGGCGAGGTGAGGCGCAGTTCCTGGCTGAACTGCTTTTGGTTCGTCGCGACGGTGGCTTGTCCGAGTACATCGGCACCGAACTGGTCGCCATCCCAGTTGGGAATCCACTTCCAGAACCGGCCGGCGGTGATCGAGGTCAATGTATGTCCGCCGAGCGCGGCGTCGATGCGCGCCGTGACCCCGCCGCTCGGCATCGCGATCGCCTGGGAACCGTTGATGTCGGTCCGGCGATTGTAGGGATCGATCGCGATCGGAGCATAGCCGACGTCGGCGGAATGCGCGTAGAAGCCTTTCGTCGTCGCGCCATTGGCGAGCGTGGTCGGCAGCACCTGGCCAGACAGATAAAAACCCATATTCCCGGTCTGGCGCGCATAGTCGCCCGTCAGGCGGAAGGTCAGCGTGTCGCTGGGTTTCCACAGCAGGTCGGCCTTGACCGCGACGTTTTCGTAATTGTCCCAATCCTGCTTCTGTTTCGTGTTGTAGATGGTTCCGTCGCGTGCGGCGACGAGGCCGCTCACGCGGATCGCAAGCGTGTCGGTAAGACCGCCGGATACGGATGCTTGAGCGCGCATGTAATTGTAATTCCCGTAAGTCAGGTCGGTGGACACCTCCGGGGTGAAGCTCGGCAACTTGGTGCGCACGTCGATCGCCCCGGCGACGGTGTTCTTGCCGAACAACGTGCCCTGCGGGCCGCGCAGCACCTGCATGCTGTCCACGTCGAGCAGATCGTTGATCACGGTGCCGGTGCGCGGACGGTATACCCCGTCAATATAGAGGCCGACGCCCTGGTCGAGACCGTCATTGGTGCCGCCGGAATTCGTACCGAGGCCGCGGATCGTGATTGTCTGATTACGGCCGCTGAACCCCTGGATCGTTACACTCGGCGCGAAATTGGCGAGGTTCTTGATGCTGGTCTGGCCGCCGATCGCCCCGATCTGGGCTGAAGACAACGCGGTGATGGCGATGGGAACGGTTTGCAGGGTTTCATTCTTGTAACGTGCGGTAACGACGATGTCGTCGCTTGGCGGTGCGTCGCCATTCGAACCCGCGACCTCGGGGGGTGTGGAGGCGGCGGGCGGCGTGGGTGCCTCGGCCGCAAATGCCGGCGTCAGCGCGGTCACCGCCAACAACGCCGCGAACGCGCCGCCAGAGGTGCGCGAAATTCGATAGTTCATCAAAATTCCTGTCTGAGATGCCGGAAAACCGCCGCGAAATGCCGATCCCGGTGTCCGGTGCTGGCTTCAGCGCGCGAGTGTGGTTCGGGAAGAAGGGCGTGGGCGAGCCATCGGGTCGGACGGGCCGTATCGATCATTCGCATAGCTATCTTGACCTCGCGACGTTGGCCGGAGTGGTGCCGGTTCCACGCTAAAGCCGTCTAATTCCTATAGGATCAATGTAGATTTTAAGGGGTATTGATTGGACTTACTCATAGGTCGCGTCTCAGGTTAACGATGGCCGAAGCTGCTACCCCTCAACCGACCGGCTTTTTCCGAAAGGGACTGAACAAATAGGAACGCTGTATCGCAGCGGCCCGTGTCGCCGCACGGCGACAAATTCGGGAGCGCATCCGGCCGGTCGCACTTGCTCTTACCCACAAGTGCCCAATGGGGGTCTCGAGGTGCGGGCGCCCTCGACGAGATCGGCGAGACGCGACATACCTCTCCATATGACGGTTGCACCGGGCGGGGGGTGGGACGCGCGGTCAAGATAGCCGCCGAGCCTTGCGACAGCTCTCACATAAAAGGCGAGGTCGCGGGAAGGCGCCTGTGATAACTTTGGCGTCGAGCGATCGAGGAGATCGCGCTCCGCTTCGGTGAAGACGGCAGCAGGCGAAGCCCCTGGTGCCTCACGAGCCAGTATCGTCAGCCATGACACGCGCCAAGCAACGACGCAGCACAAGGCGATGCAGAAATCAACAGTGGGGTTTCGTTCCGACGCTTATTAACAATCTGCGCAAGCTCTTTGTCTTCCAGTTTGCGAATCCTTGGCTCCGATCAGACTCGTGTGCTGCGTGCGAACGAGGCGCGATAGACCTCGATAGTGCCGAACAGGAAGCGTAACCACGACGATGCTTCTATCGATACCCTGCCGTGTCATCACCGCTGTGCAGATATTCGACTACCGCGTCGGCGGCGCGCTCCGCGGCGGGGCGCTCCGAGTGTGAGAAGGTCGCTGCATATGCACTCTGTTGCACGTCCTGATAGCCGCGCGGGTTTGCCAAAGACCGGGCGATTGCCGCCGGCATCTCGCCGACGCCGCCGATCACCTCGCCGAGCGACCAATGGCTATAATCCATCGAACTACGCCAGTCCGGCATGTGCGTATTGAAGAAGATGGCGGGCCTCGGCCGCTGAATCCATTCGTAGATCTGGCTCGATACGTCCCCCAGATAGATATCCGCCCCCTTTACGTAACTCATGTCGATCGAACGCTGACTGCCCGTGTCGATCAATATTCCCGGATGATCGAGGAAGCGGGCGGGGATATCACGCCGGAACCGTGACCTGCGGTGGATCAGCGAGGTGTGTAGCCGGCGTTTGAACAGCATGACATGCGGTGCGAAAATCAGGTTTAGCGCGTCTTGCGCGGCGAACCAGTCCAAGACCCGCTCGCCGAGCGAGTACCAGGACGACAGCCGGGGGTTGAAGTGCGGATTGTACAACACCGTCGGTTTGTCGTTGTCGAAGAAGCGAGGCCGCGCGGTAAGGTCGATCGTGTCGAACTTGGGGTAGCCGACGATGGCGTGGCCCTGCTCCGTGATCAGCCCGAGCGACAGCATGCGATCCCGAACCTTCTCGCCGGACAGCAGCACCAGATCGAAATGTTTGGTGACGGGCTGAAAACCCGCTGCGCCGTCTCCGGCACCGTGGGGCAGATAGATCAGCTTGAGCGCTTTCAGCCCGAAGCGGGTTTTGAGCAGCGTCGATGTGGTCTCGGGCACCACCAGCGCGTCGAGCTTCGCGAACGCGGGCAGGTTCTCGCGCAGGATCGCGATGCGGCGGAACGGCGCGACGTGATGGAGCATCCGGTCGGCCAGCCGGCTCGTCCATCCGACCTCAAGCATCGTGTAGCAAACATTCGCCGCAGCCGGCAGGATGGCGCTCGCCACGCCGCGCTGCTCCTTGCTCGACGTCAGAATCTCGACATCGACACCGCGCGCGGCCAGTGCCGCCGCGATCGCGATCGTATGCGGAATCTGATGCGCGGCATCGTGGTTGAAGAGGAAGCCGACCCTCATCGGCGCAGGAACGCGACGATTGCCTGCGCGGCCCGGGCGGCGGCGCCGGGGCTGCGGTCGCCGAGCGATGCTGCCGCGCGCGCCTCCTGCCGCTCTCGGTAGAGATGGTGGCGCGCAGGCGCAGCCTCGATCGCCGGCATCAGGTCCTGCGGACGCGAGATCACATCGCCAAGATGCCAGTGCGCGAAGTCGGGATTGTCGACCCAGTCGATATTGTGCGGGTTGAGGAAGACGCAGGGGCGGGGCTCTGCCAGGAACTCGTAGACTTGGCTGCTGATGTCGCCGACATAGATATCGGCCGCGCGCGTGTAGCTCATATCCACCGATCCGTCCGAGCCGACATCGACGAGCACATTGCCGGTCGATCGCGATTGCCAATAGGCCTTGGTCCTGGCGCTACGCCTGCGAAACAGTTTCACGTGCGGCGCCACGATCAGGTTGTAAGCGTCATGCGCGGCAAAGTCCGCGAGCATCGGCTCGATGAACGT